>NZ_JBHXEG010000013.1:0-134138 GCF_042724935.1 Kitasatospora sp. NPDC127060 | reverse complement strand
GGAACCGCCCCCGGCACCACCCACCCTCCCGAAAGCCCACCCCCCAACCAACAGCCCCCCGCAGCGCCCCCCCCTTTGCCCCACCCCCCAACAAAGCGCAGGCTGGTCCCCGGAGGAACCCCCATGACCACCCTTGAGGAACAGATCGACATCGCCGCCCCCGTCCTCGCCACCTGGGAGCAACTGCACCGCGTCCACGACTACCCCCAGTTCGTCGACGGCGTCCGCAGCGCCCACCCCCACGGCCGGAACCTCGCCCACCTCGGAGTCCTGGTCGGCAGCACCGAACGGTCGGTGGACACCGAGATCACCGACCGCGGCCGGGGCCGGGTGATGGCCTGGCGGACCCTGGACTCCGTCCACCTGAGCGGCGCGTTCGCGCTGCTGCCGCTCGACCCCCGGCACACCCGGCTGCAGATCCGGGTGGAGTACGACCCGGAGGCCGTGCACCAGGAGTTCGGCGGCCCTCGCGGCTTCGCCCAGGCCGGGGCGATCGAGCGCGCGGTGCGCGGGGACCTCGAACACTTCCGGGACTTGCTGGAGGCCCGGGTGACCGCCGCCGACAGCCACCCCCGCACCACCCCCACCAACCCCCACACCACCCCCGCACCACCCCCACCGACCCCCACTCCGAACCCCACTCCGAACCCCACGCCAGCCCCCACTCCGAACCCCGCGACGCCCCATAAGAACCACATAAGCCCAGCTCAGCACGGGTCGTGAGGCTGTTCACAGCCCGCCGACGACAAGACCGTTCCGCCTTCAACCTGTGGCAGACTCGGATGCCATGGACATCGGCCCGGTCACCAGGACGCTCCGCGCGGCGGTCTTCGCCGCGCTGGTCGTGCTGCTCGCCGGGCTGGGCCAGGTGCTGGTCACCGGCCGGACGCTGCCGGTCGGCACGATGGGCCTGGCCGCGGCGGCCGTCTTCGCCCTCGCCCTCGCCCTGGCCGGCCGCGAACGCGGCTACCCGGCGGTCGCGGCGGCGTTCCTCCCGCTCCAGCTCGGCGTCAGCGCCCTGTTCGACCTGGCGCAGCGCTCCTGCCCCTCCCTGCCCGCCGACGCCGGGCAGGGCTTCCGCCCGCTGCTCTGCGGCGGCGGCTCGCTCGGCGGCTTCCTGCTCGGTCACGGCGTGTCCGAGCAGAGCGACGTCCTGCTGCTCCTGCTGCTGCACACGGCGATCGCACTGGCCGGCGCCTTCTGGCTGCGCCGCGCCGACGCCGCGCTGAGCGGCCTCACCCGGGCCCTCCAGGTGCTGGGCGAGTTCCTGCAGTCCCACCTGCCGGCCGCGGCCCGCTGGCTTCGGCTGCTGGCCGCGCCCGTCCCGGCCCGCCCGGTGGTCCGGGTGCCGTTCCCCCGGGCCAGCCGCGTGCTGGTCCCGGCCGAGGACGTGGTGGTGCGCCCAGCAGTCCGGCGCGGTCCGCCGGTGTTCGCCCTGGCCGTCTGAGCCCCTTCGCCCAGCGGTCGTCTCTCCGTCGCGCCGACCCGATACCGGTCGTGCCGCACTCCCGTACGCCCGAGAGCACAGGACGACACCCATGAGCAACACCCGCAAGACCGCCCCGAAGACCAACGCCACCGACCGCATGCGCGCCGCCCGCGCCCAGGCCGAGCGCTCCGACCGGATCCGCCGCCGGGTGGTGGTCGGCGCCGCCTCCGCCGCCGTCCTCGCCCTCGCGGCCGGTGTCGCCTTCGCCGTCGGCGGCCCCTCCGGTTCCTCCTCGGCCGCCGGGGCGAACGGCCCGCTGGTCGTCCCCGCCAACGCGGGCGGCACCGACGGCACCGTGATCAGCTACGGCAAGGCCGACGCGCCGCACACCCTGGAGATCTACGAGGACTTCCGCTGCCCGTTCTGCGAGCAGCTGGAGACCACCACCGGCAAGACCATCCAGCAGCTGGCCGACAACGGCACGTACAAGATCGAGTACCACCTGGCGACGTTCCTGGACAAGAACCTCGGCGGCAAGGGCTCGCGCACCGCGCTGGCCGCGGCCGGGGCCGCGCTGAACGAGGGCGTGGACAAGTTCAAGGCCTTCCACGACGTGCTGTACGCCAACCAGCCCGGCGAGCGCAGCGACGACTTCGGCGACGTCAACCACCTCCTGGACCTGGCCGGCCAGGTCCCCGGCCTGAAGACCGACGGCTTCGTCAAGGCCGTCCAGGACGGCACCTACGCCCCGTGGGCGGCCAAGGTGAACGAGCAGTTCGACAAGAGCGACGTCACCGGCACCCCGACCGTCAAGCTCGACGGCAAGAAGCTGGACGTGCTGACCAACGGCAAGGCCGCCTCCCCCGAGCAGTTCACCGCGATGGTCAAGCAGGTGACCGGGTGACCGTCCCCGCCCCCACCACCGAAACCCCAGCCACCGAAACCCCCACCGCGCGGACCTTCGGCGCGAGCCGCCCGTTCGCCTGGCTGCTGCTGATCGGCGGCGCGGTCGGCCTGTTCGCCTCGACGGTCCTCACCCTGGACAAGATCCGGCTGCTGAAGGACCCGTCGTACGTCCCCAGCTGCAACATCAATCCGATCATCAGCTGCGGTTCGATCATGCGCAGCGAGCAGGCGGAGGCCTTCGGCTTCCCCAACTCGCTGATCGGCCTGGTCGGTTTCGGGGTGGTGACGGCGATCGGCGCCGGGCTGCTCGCCGGGGCGGCGTACCGGCGCTGGTTCTGGCTCGGCCTGCAGGCCGGGACGGTCTTCGGGGTCGGCTTCGTGACCTGGCTGATGCACCAGGCGCTGTACCGGATCGGCGCGCTCTGCCCGTACTGCATGGTGGTGTGGGCCGCGATGATCCCGCTGTTCTGGTACACCACCCTGCACAACCTGCGCTCCGGGGTGATCCCGGTCGGCCCGAGGACGCGGACGGTGGTGCGGGAGGCCGTGCGCTACCACTGGGTCGTCCCGGCGCTCTGGTACGCGGTGATCGCGCTGCTGGTGCTCAACCGGTTCTGGTACTACTGGAGCACCTTGCTCTGATCCCCGTCCGCCGCCCCCTCCCCACCACCCCCAGCCGAGGGGGCGGCGAACCCTCCCCCTGACGAGGCCGCCATGCGACGCAAGATCGTCCTCTTCTCCAACGTCTCCCTGGACGGCTACTTCGAGGGCCCGGACCACGACCTCGGCTGGCACCGGGTCGACGACGAGGTGCACACCCACTTCAACCGCGTACTCGCCCGGATGGGTGGTTTCGTCTCCGGCCGGCGCACCCACGAGCTGATGGCCTCGTTCTGGCCCACCGCCGACCGGGACCCGGCCGCCGACGGCCCGATGAAGGAGTTCGCGGGCATCTGGCGGGCGATGCCGAAGACCGTCTTCTCCCGAACCCTCGACCACGCCGGCTGGAACACCACCGTCGTCCGCGAGGTCACCCCCGAGACCGTGGCCGCCCTCACCGCCGGCCCCGGCGGGGACCTCTCCCTCGGCGGCGCCGATCTGGCCGAGTCCTTCCTGGCCCAAGACCTGATCGACGAGTTCCGGATCTACGTCCACCCCGTCGTCCTCGGCCGCGGCACCCTGCTGTTCCGCCCCACCGAGCAGCCCGTCCCGCTCACCCTGCTGGAGACCCACCGCTTCACCAACGGCGTGACCCTGCTGCACTACGCCCGGGACCGCGACGCTACGTCGACACCCCGGTGAGCCGGGCGAACGCGGCGGTGCCCGAGCAGCCGACCAGGAAGCCCACCAGCACGCCGCCCCAGAAGTCCTCGACCGTGACGAAGGACGACGCCTCCGGCTTCCCCCTCCGACCACGGTCCCGCTCGATCCGTCGTGGGTTCGCCCGGATCCGTGCTCACTCCTCGGCCGTCTCGAACCTGAACCGCTCGACCTCGGCCAGGAGTTCGTCCCGGCGCCGTTCGTCGATGAAGGAGGCCCGGAAGGAGTTGGCGGCCAGCCGGCGCAGGGTCTCCTGGTCGAGGGCCAGGGCCTGCCGGACGGCCCGGAAGTTGTCCTCGACGTAGCCGCCGAAGTAGGCCGGGTCGTCGGAGTTGACGGTGACCAGCAGGCCGGCGTCCAGCATCTCGCGCAGCGGGTGGTCGGCGAGGGTGTCGATGCAGCGCAGCCGGACGTTGGAGAGCGGGCAGAGGGTGAGCGGGATCTGCTCACGGACCAGCCGGGCGACGAGTTCGCCGTCCTCCAGGCAGCGCAGCCCGTGGTCGATCCGCTCGACGCCGAGGACGTCCAGTGCCTCGGTGACGTACGAGGCCGGGCCCTCCTCGCCCGCGTGGGCGACCCGGCGCAGCCCGGCCTCGGCGGCCCGGCGGTAGACCTCGCGGAACTTCGCGGGCGGGTTTCCGACCTCGGCGGAGTCCAGGCCGATGCCGGCGATCCGGTCGAAGTACGGGCGGGCGGCCTCGAAGGTGTCCAGCGCGGACTCGGCGGACTCGTCGCGCAGGAAGCACATGATCAGCTGGGTACTGATGCCGTACCGCTCCTCGCTGCGCGACAGCGCCCGGGTCAGGCCGTCCACCACCACGCCGAGCGGCACCCCGCGCGCGGTGTGCGCCTGGGGGTCGAAGAAGATCTCCGCGTGCCGCACGCCCTGTTCGGCGGCCCGGGCCAGGTAGGCGTCCGCGAGGTCGGCGAAGTCCTGCTCGGTGCGCAGCACGGCCATCAGCGCGTAGTAGAGGTCGAGGAAGGACTGCAGGTCGCTGAAGGAGTACGCCTTCCGCAGTGCCTCGGTGTCGGCGTACGGCAGCGTGACGGAGTTGCGGGCGGCGAGGGCGAAGGCGAGCTCGGGTTCGAGGGTGCCTTCGATGTGCAGGTGGAGTTCGGCCTTGGGAAGCGGCATGGGCGATCTGTCCGAGCTGTCGGGGAACGGGATGGAAGGAACGGAATTCATCCTACGATCTTCCCGATCTTCGGGGGCGCCGAGGGCAGATCCCGCAGGGTGCGCAGTGGCGAGAACAGCGGCAGCGTGCCGGCCAGTACCAGCAGGCCGGTCATCACCCACATGGTGGTCCGCAGCCCGATCGCCGCGCCCAGCGCGCCGCCGGCCAGGGCGCCGAGCGGGATGGTGGCGTGGACGGCGAACATCGAGCCCGCCGCCACCCGGGTGAGCAGCGCGGGCGGGGTGTAGGACTGCCGGAAGCTGCCGAGCACCACGTTGCAGAGCACCACCGCCGCGACCACCCCGAGCGCGCCGACCACGTACAGCGCCGTGCCGAGCCCCGGGGCGGCCAGCGGCATCAGCAGCCCGAGCGGTACCGCGGTGAGCAACACGATCCGCACCGCGCGGGCCGTGCCCAGCCGGCGGCACAGCGGTCGGGCCGCGGACGCGCCGAGCACCCCGCCGGCCGCGGCGGCGGAGGCGAGCGCGCCGACCCAACCGGGCGCGATCCCGGCCTCCCGGACCAGGAACAGCACCAGGATCGACTGGTAGCCCATGAGCGCGAAGTTCGCCGCCGCACCGAAGCACAGGAAGGCCCGCAGGTAGGGGTCACGCAGCAGGAAGGACAGCCCCTCCCGGACCTGTCCGAGCAGGCCCGCCCGCTCGGGGGCCACCGGCTGCGGCCGGGAGCGGATCCGCAGCAGGGTGCCGGCCGCGATCAGGAAGCTCACCGCGTCGATGAGCAACCCGGCTGCCGCGCCGAGCAGTTGGACGGTGAGCCCGGCCAGTCCGCGGCCGGCCACCTCGGCCGCCGAGCCGCTGCCCTCCAGCTTGGCGTTGCCCTCGATCAGGTGCTCCGGCGCCACCAGTTCGGGCAGGTAGGCCTGTTCGGCCGCGCCGGAGAACACCGCCGAGACCCCGCTGAGGAAGGCCACGGCCAGCAGCTGCGCCAGGGTGAGCACCCCGAGCCGGCCCGCCACCGGCACGCTGGCGAACAGCGCGGCGGAGCCGAGGTTGCAGCCGATCATCACGGCCCGCCGGGGCGCCCGCCCCACCCACACCCCGGCGGGCAGGCCGAACAGCAGCCAGGGCAGCCAGACCGCGCTGGTCAGCAGGCCGGTGGCGAGCGGCCCGGCGTCCAGGGTGAGCACCGCGACCAGCGGCAGCGCGACGGTGGTCACGCTGCTGCCCAGCCGACTGACGGTCCGCCCGGCCCATAGCAGGCGGAAGTCCCGTTGGGCGAACAGGCCCCAGCGGGACCGGACTTCGGGCGCGCCGGGCGGGGCGACGACGGCGGTCACGGCCGCGCCGGGACGCTGTGGGCGAAGGCCAGGACGGTCTCGCGCTCCCGCCCGTCCTGGGGCACCGGCCGCTGCGCCCACTGCTGGATCACCGCGTGCAGGTCGGCCGCCAGCTCCCGGGCCTCCGCCGGGGTGAGCCGCAGCCAGGTCTGGGTGGCCACCGAGCAGCCGTCCCGCCAGTCCGGCGGGTAGCCGCCGCGCCGCACCGCCCACTCGCGGACCAGCTCGACCTGGCGTTCCAGCAGGATCGACCCGGCCGCGTCGGCGACCGCCTCGGTGACCGGGTCCCCGTCGAAGTCGGCCCTGGTCCAGCTGAGTTCGCGGTCGGTCCGCCGCCACCACCGCTCGCGCCGGTCCCGGGCGAACTCGGGCGCCTCCTCGATCAGTCCGCTCTCGGCCAGTACCTTCAGGTGGTGGCTGACGTTGCCGACCGCCTGCTCGGTGCGCTCGGCCAGCCGTCCGACGGTGGCGGGGCCGTCGACCTTGAGCAGGTCGATCAGCCGGCGGCGCAGCGGGTGGGTGAGGGCGGCGAGCACCCGGGAGTCCTGGATCTCCCGGGCGCCGCGCGATCGGTCCGTGGTGTCGTCCATGCCCCGGAGAATATCCACAAGAACTCTTGTACGACATCTCTTTTACAACACCCCTTGTGCACTGGGTCCGACGAGAACGGGTGCACCGGCGCCGGGCACCCGACACTGGAGGAGGGGCCCGCGCCGAGGAGGTACCGAGATGCGCCACGTCAACGACCCGCACATCCGGCCCGGGGGCGTCTCTCCGCACGCCCTGGGCAACGACACCCTGCTGCACGAACTGGAGCAGCTGCACCGCACCCGCCACGAGACCTTCCTGTACGGCTCGGAGGAGGCGCTGAACCGGCACACGCTGCGCACCGGCGAGCTGGAGGCCGAGTACCTGCACCGCTTCCCCCTCCGGCAGGTGACCGCCGCCCGGACCAGGGCCGGAGCCCGGGCCCGGGAGGCGGCGGCCCGGGTGGAGTCGCTGCCCGAGTGAGGGGCGCCGCCGCCCGGCGGGACACGCCGGGCAGCGGTGGCGCGCCCGGGGGCGGGCCGTCGGGGAGGGTGTGAGGGCAGACGCACCGGACCCGAACCCGCCACTGGGAGCCCCGCATGCCCATCGCCAGCGTCAACCCCGCGACCGGCGAGATCATCCAGACCTTCGAACCCCTCGACGCGGCCGGCGTCGAGCGGCGGCTGGCCCGCGCCGAGGCCGCCTTCCACGGCTACCGCAGCACCCCTTTCGCCGCCCGCGCCGAACTGATGCACCGCGCCGCCGACCTCCTGGACCGGGACCCGGAACCGCTCGCCCGCACCATGACCGAGGAGATGGGCAAGCCGCTCGCCGCCGCCCGGGCCGAGGCCGCCAAGTGCGTCAAGGCGATGCGCTGGTACGCCGACCACGCGGAGGCGCTGCTCGCCGACGAGCACCCGGCCCCGGCCGACGTGGCCGACAGCGGGGCCGCCCGCGCGTACGTCCGCTACCGCCCGCTCGGCCCGGTGCTCGCCGTGATGCCGTGGAACTTCCCGTTCTGGCAGGTGATCCGGTTCGCCGCGCCGGCCCTGATGGCCGGCAACACGGGCTTGCTCAAGCACGCCTCCAACGTGCCGCGGACCGCGCTCGCGATCGAGGAGCTGTTCCGGCGGGCCGGCTTCCCCGAGGGCTGCTTCCAGACCCTGCTGATCGGCTCGGGCGCGGTCGAGGGCGTGATCCGGGACCGCCGGGTCGCCGCCGTCACCCTCACCGGCAGCGAGCCGGCCGGGCGGGCGGTCGCGGCCACCGCCGCGGACGAGGTGAAGAAGGCGGTGCTGGAGCTGGGCGGCAGCGACCCGTACGTGGTGCTGCCGAGCGCCGACCTGGACGCCGCGGTGGCCACCGCCGTCCGGGCCCGGGTGCAGAACAACGGCCAGTCCTGCATCGCCGCCAAGCGCTTCATCGTGCACACCGACGTCTACGACCGCTTCACCGCCGCCTTCACCGAGGCGATGCGCGCGCTGCGGATCGGCGACCCGATGGACGAGACCACCGACGTCGGCCCGCTGGCCAGCCGCCAGGGCCGGGACGACCTGGAGGAGCTGGTCGAGGACGCCCGCACCCACGGCGCCCGGGTCGAGTGCGGCGGCAACCGCCCGATGGGCTGGGACACCGGCTGGTTCTACGAGCCGACCGTCCTGACCGGCGTCACCCCGGCGATGCGGATCCACCAGGAGGAGGCCTTCGGCCCGGTCGCCACCGTCTACCGGGTCGCCGACCTGGACGAGGCGGTGGCGCTGGCCAACGACACCCCGTTCGGGCTCAGCTCCAACGTCTGGACCACCGACCAGGACGAGCAGGAGCGCTTCGTCCGCGACATCCAGGCCGGCGGGGTGTTCTTCAACGGGATGACCGCCTCCCACCCCGCGCTGCCCTTCGGCGGGGTCAAGCGCTCGGGCTTCGGGCGGGAGCTGTCCGGGCACGGCATCCGGGAGTTCTGCAACGTCACCACGGTGTGGATCGGCTGAGTACGCCCGGAGCCGCGTGCCGCCCGGCCGAACCGTCAGGCCGCCATCCGGTGCCTGCCCCGGCCGGGCGTCGCCCAGCGGGCGACCATGCCGACCAGTGCGATGAAGGTCAGGAGCCAGAAGAAGGCCATCAGCCCGATCATCGGGTCCCACTCCGTCTGGACCTCGACCATGAGCAGGCCGATCGAGAGCGCGACCATGAAGGTCACGACGGTGGGACTGAGGCTGAGCAGCCAGTGCCAGGCCCGGTAGCCCCAGCTCCGGTCCTTCGGGGCGTCGGGGCCGCTGTCGAGCTCCTTGTAGGTGAGCAGGTCCATCGGGATCTCCTGCGGTCGTCGGGGGGCTCCCCGGCCCGCGCGGTCAGGAGGCCTTGCGCGGAGCCGTGGACTTAGGGGTGGTGGTCTTCTTCGCGGCGGCGGCCTTCCCGGCCGCCCCGGCGGCGGTCTTCTTCGCGGCGGTCTTCTTCGCGGCGGTCTTCTTGGCGGCGGCGCGCTTGCGGGGCGCGGGCTTCCCGCCCTCCGCCTTCTCCGGCTCTTCCGGCTCTTCCGGCTCTTCCGGCTCTTCCGGCTCTTCCGGCGCCGCCGGTGCCCGCCCGCCCTTGGCCTGCCTGAGGCTGCTGCGCAGCGCCTCCATCAGGTCGATCACGTTGTCCGGAGCCTCGCCGGCCTCCTCCTCGTGCGGCAGCTCGACGCCCTCCAGCCGGGCGGTGATCACCTGTTGGAGCGCCTGCTGGTAGTCGTCGTGCAGCTGGGCGAGGTCGAAGTCCTCGGAGAGGGTGTCCATCAGCGAGCGCGCCATCTTGAGCTCCTGCGGCCGCACCGTGACGTCCTCCTCGGGCGCGATCCCGGCCGCCGGGCGGACCTCGTCGGGCCAGATGCAGGTCTGGAGGACGAGCGTCCCGTCGTGCACCCGCAGCACCGCGGGCGACTCCCGGGTGCGCAGCGCGATCTTGGTGACCGCGATCTGCCCGGACTCCACCAGCGCGTCGCGCAGCAGCGCGTACGGCTTGGCGGCCGCCTTGTCGGCGACGCCCACGTAGTAGGCCTTGGAGAACATCAGCGGGTCGATCTCGCCGGCGTCCACGAAGGCCAGCACGTCGATGACCTTCTTGCTGGGCAGCGGCAGGTCGGCGAGGTCATCGTCGCTGAGCGTGACCGTCCGGCCGTCGGGCGACTCGTAGCCCTTGGCGATCTCCGCGTACGGGACCTCCTTCTCCTCCCGCTCGCAGTACCGCTTCATCCGCACCCGGCCACCGTCCTTGGCGTGCACCTGGTGCAGCGGGACGTCGTGCTCCTGGGTCGCGGAGTAGAGGTGGACGGGGATGCTGACCAGCCCGAAGCTGATCGTCCCCTTCCAGGTGGTCTGCATGTCTCCCACTGTGCGCGCGTTCGCCCGGATCGGCCACAGCGCGGGGCTCCGGGTGCGGGGCCGCCGGCCGCGGGCGGGGAGTCCGGGCCTCCGCACGGCCTGGCGGGTTCCCGCCATGGTGACGATGCGTCAGATTTGAGCCTTTCCCGCCACTTTTCCACCAGCTCTGACCTGGCCTTTTGTGTCCGGTGAGCGAACAGTTACCAAACAGCTGTTCCGATACTCAGGCGTAGAAAGTAGGTTGCACCGCAATGCGCGGGTCTGTCCCCCCACCCTCCGGCGCGACGAGCCGAGGGTCATGCCGCGCGGGAAAGAACAGAGGACACCCTCCATGAGTGCGGACACCACCAAGCAGGCGGCGGACACCACCCAGGTCCCCCACCAGCTCGGCCCGGTCGGACACGGCGGCGACGGCCACCTGAAGGCCGGGCTCAAGAACCGGCACCTGTCGATGATCGCCATCGGCGGTGTGATCGGCGCGGGCCTGTTCGTCGGCTCCGGCGCGGGCATCGCCACCACCGGTCCAGGCATCCTGCTCTCCTACACCCTGGCCGGCGTGCTGGTGGTGCTGGTGATGCGGATGCTCGGCGAGATGGCGGCGGCCGACCCGCAGAGCGGCTCGTTCTCGGCGTACGCGGACCGCGCGCTGGGCCGCTGGGCCGGATTCAGCATCGGCTGGCTGTACTGGTTCTTCTGGGTCGTGGTGCTCGCGGTCGAGGCGACGGCCGGCGCCAAGATCCTCCACAACTGGGTACCCGGCGTCCCGCAGTGGGGCTGGGCACTGATCGTGATGGCGGTGCTGACCGCCACCAACCTCTTCTCGGTGTCCTCGTACGGCGAGTTCGAGTTCTGGTTCGCCGGGATCAAGGTGGTCGCGATCGCGGCGTTCCTGGTGATCGGCGCCCTCGCCGTCTTCGGCGTGCTGCCGAACACCCACGCGGTCGGCCTCAGCAACCTGACCGGCCACGGCGGCTTCCTGCCGCACGGCGTGGGCGCGGTGTTCACCGGCATGCTGACCGTCGTCTTCGCCTTCATGGGCAGCGAGATCGTCACGCTCGCCGCCGGCGAGTCGGAGGACCCGCAGAAGGCTGTCACCAAGGCCACCAACAGCGTGATCTGGCGGATCGGCGTCTTCTACCTGGGCTCGATCCTGCTCGTGGTCACCCTGCTGCCCTGGGACTCGGCCGAGGTCAAGGCCAGCCCGTACGTGGCGGTCCTGAACCACGTGGGAATCCCGCACGCGGGCCAGGTGATGGACGTGATCGTGCTGACGGCCGTGCTGTCCTGCCTCAACTCCGGGATGTACACCGCCTCCCGGATGGCTTTCTCGCTCGGTCAGCGCGGCGACGCGCCGAAGGCCTTCGCCACCGTGACCTCGCGCGGCGTGCCGCGGGTGGCCATCCTGTCCTCGGTGGTCTTCGGCTTCATCGCCGTCTTCCTCAACTACTACTCGCCGGACACCATCTTCGCCTTCCTGCTCAACTCCTCCGGCGCGGTCGCACTGTTCGTCTGGCTGGTGATCTGCGCGACCCAGCTGCGGATGCGCCGGATCATCGAGCGGGAGACGCCCGAGCGCCTGACCGTGCGGATGTGGCTTTTCCCGTACCTGACCTGGACCGCGATGGGCATGATCGGGTTCGTGATGGCGTACATGTTCACCACCGAGGACGGCCGCAAGCAGATGTACCTCTCGCTGGTCGCCGCAGCGATCGTGCTCGGCGCCTCGGCCGTGGTGGGCCGACGGCGGCGGGCCGCGGCGGCGGTGGGCTCCTGACCCGTCCGCGCCGCGCTTGAACGCCGGGCCCGGGAGCCGTTGCGGAGGCCCCCGGGCCCGGTCCCGTTCCCACCCGGTGCCGTCCCCACCCCGCCCCGTTCCCCGCCCGGCGCCATTCCCCGCCCGGCGCCGTTCCCTCCCGGTCCGCCCCCGTCCACCGGGCCGCCATCGGCCGGTCACGCTGTGTCGATGTCGGCGCCGCGCCCGTGTGAGCCCGCCCACAGGGGGTTTCGCATCTACGGTCCTGGATAGTTGTCACGGTCGGCGCACCCGGCGCCCGGTACCGGCCGCCGCCCGCCGGCCGCCCACCCTCAGGCCGGGCCCGGCCTGAAGAACCCAGGCCATCGAGCCTCCAGGCCTCATCTTCCGCCGACGCCGCCCACCCCTGACCCTCGGACACCAAAAGCGGACAAACCTCCCCAAAGCCATCGGCGTGTCCGGCCGCACCCGCCCCTCAGCCACTACGCGGCGTAGTAGCGAGCGCCTTTGCCACCCGTCCCCGGCCCTGCCAAGAATGGCCCGTCGCCAGGCAGCGCCGGCCGGCCCCGTCCGCCGTGCGCAGCCCGCCCGCCCCGCCGTTCTCCGCCGGGGCGCCACGGCCGTCCCGGACGGCCGCGCGGGCCCCGCTCACCCGGAGCCCGTGCGATGCCCCGCGCCCGGTGCCCCCGGCACGGCCCCCGACGGAAAAGGATCGACCGCTCCATGCAGCTCAGCCATGCCCGCCGCAACTCCCTGATCACCGGCATCGCCACCCTCGTGGTCGCGAGCGCCGCCACCGCCGCGCTCGCCCTCCCGCAGGGCGGGACCTCCACCGAGGCCGCCGCCCCCGCGGCCGCCGTCACGGTGGACGGCAAGCCGGTGGCCGACCAGGTGCAGGCCGACGCCGCTGCCGCTGCCCAGAAGGCCGCCCAGGACGCTCAGGACGCCCAGGCGGCCCAGGCGGCCCAGGCGAAGGCCGAGGCGGACGCCAAGGCCCAGGCCCAGGCCGAGGCCGACGCGCAGGCCCAGGCGGACGCCAAGGCCCAGGCCGACGCCAAGGCCCAGGCCGACGCCGCCGCCTCCCGCTCCCAGCAGCGCCAGGCCCTCGCCGCCCCCTCCGGCACCCCGCAGCAGATCGCCGCGCAGATCGTGCCGGCCGGCCAGCTGCAGTGCTTCAGCAACATCGTGTCCCGCGAGAGCAGCTGGAACCCGATGGCCGTCAACGCCTCCTCCGGCGCCTACGGCCTGGTCCAGGCGCTGCCGGGCTCCAAGATGGCCTCGGCGGGCTCGGACTGGAAGACCAACCCGGCCACCCAGATCAAGTGGGGCCTGGACTACATGAACTCCCGCTACGGCAGCCCCTGCGGCGCCTGGGCGTTCTGGCAGAGCCACCACTGGTACTGAGCCGGCCTCCGGCCGAGCCGCCCTCCGTACACGCCCCGAGGCCCGCGACGCACTCCGCGTCGCGGGCCTCGGGGCGTCGTCGCCTGACGTGGACGCGCCCGGAAGGCGGCGTGAAGATATGGCGTACGCTCGTACGATTTGCCGCTAATTGCTCGTAATTACGCGCCGTCAGCACTTTGCCACGGTTCGCGGGCCCTTTTACGCTCCGGCGTCATGGCCTCACCCCTGATCAGCGTCGTGCTCCCCGCCTACGACCAGCACGGACAGCTCGCCGACTGCCTGGACTCGCTGCTCGCCCAGACCCTGGCGGACGTCGAGGTGATCGTGGTCGCCGACCGCTCCCCCGGAACCCCGGGCGGGCTCGCCGACGCGTACGCGGGGCAGCACCCGCGGGTGTCCGCGCTGCACCTGAACGCGTCGGTCGGGGTCGGGGTGAGCCGGAACGCGGGTGCGGCGCGGGCCAGCGGCGAGTACCTGCTGTTCCTGGACGCCGACCACCTGCTGCCCCGGGACGCCCTCCAGACGCTCGCCGACCGGCTCCAGCAGACCGGCCCGGTCGACGTCCTCCTGTTCGGCCACTCCCGCCGCCACAACGACCGCGACTGGCCGGGCGGCGCCGAGGCCCTGCTCGCCGAGGTCGGCCCCGAGCCCTTCGCCCCCTTCGACCGGCCCGAGCTGTTCGGCGCTCCGCCGCTGATCTGGGACCGGCTGATCCGCCGCAGCCACTGGGAGGAACTCGGGCTCGCCTTCCCCGACGGCCGCTACGAGGAGATCCCGGTCGTCCACGCGGCCCTGCTCGGCGCCCGCAAGGCCGCCGTGCTGCCGCGCGAGTGCGTCCAGCTGCGCCGCCGGGAGACCGTCCACCCGGCCAGCGGCCCGGGCAGCAGCGTCTTCGACCTCTTCGACCAGTACGAGCGCAGCTTCGCCCTGCTGGAGGAGCAGCCCCACCTCTACGCGGTGCGCGACGCCCTGTTCGTCCGGATGATCCGGCACTACCTCTTCGTGTTCGACCTCGCCGGCTGCGTCACCCGCGCCGAGCGCCCCCAGTTCTTCCACCGCGCCGCCGAACACCACCGCCGCTTCCAGCCCCCGGGCCACCGCAAGCCCACCGGCCGCGAGGGCATCAAGTTCTCCCTCCTGGCCGGCGGCGCCTACCCGGCCTTCGAGGTCGCCAAGCTCTCCCACATCGCCCGCGGCACCCTCACCGGCCGGAAGTAGCCCCCAGCCGGGTGAGCCGGGCGTCGTGCCCGGCGGCCGGGCGGCGGGGTGGCTGCCATCATCGGCGGAGTCCACTCCCTGGGAGGCCCTGGTGAGCCGTCCGTCCGCCGTTCCCGGCGCCGAACTGGCCCGTGAGCTGGCCGCCGTGCTGCGCGGCGAGGTGCGGTTCGGCGCCGCCGAGCGCACGGTGTACGGCCATGACGCCTCCAACTACCGGCAACTGCCGCTCGGCGTGGTCAAGCCCGCCGACCCGGACGACGTGCGCACCGCGCTGGCTCTGTGCCGACAGTACGGCGTGCCGGTGGTGGCGCGCGGGGCCGGGACGAGCGTCGGCGGGCAGGCGATCGGGCCGGGCGCGGTGGTGCTGGACTTCCGCCGCCACCTCGGCGCGGTGCTGGCGGTCGACCCCGGGGCCCGCACCGCGCGCGTCCAGCCCGGCACCGTGCTGGACGACCTCCAGCGCGCCGCCGCGCCGTACGGGCTGCGCTTCGGCCCCGACCCGTCCACCCACAGCCGCTGCACCCTCGGCGGCATGATCGGCAACGACGCCTGCGGCGCCCGCTCGCTCGCCTGGGGGCGCACCTCCGACAACGTGGAGCAGTTGGAGCTGCTGCTCGCCGACGGCACCGAGCTGACCGTCGGCGGCCCGCTCACCCCCGCCGAGCGCGCGGCGCTGCCGGACGCACCCGGCCGGGTCGGGCAGCTGCACCGCGAGCTCCAGGACTTCACCGACCGCAACCTCGCCACCATCCGGCAGGGCATGCCGCAACTGCCCCGCCGCACCTCCGGCTACCCGCTGGACGCCCTGCTGCCCGAGCGCGGCCACCACCTCGCCCGGGCCCTGACCGGCACCGAGGGCACCTGCGCATTGCTGCTGGGCGCCACCGTCCGCCTGGTCCATGCCCCCGCGGCCCGCGCCCTGGTGGTGGCCGGCTACCCCGACGAGGGCGCCGCCGCCGATGCCGTCCCCGCACTGCTGCCGTACGGCCCGCTGACCGCCGAGGGCATGGCCGCCGACCTGATCGCCGCGTTGCTCGCGACCGGCCCGCGCCCGCCCGCCCTGGACCGGCTGCCGGCCGGCGAGTGCTGGCTGTTCCTGGAGACCGGCGGCGCCAACGCCCTGGAGGCCTACCAGGGCGCCCGCCGGCTCGCCGACGCGGTGCGCCGCGAGCGCACCGCCACCGTCTCCCTGGTCACCGACCCGGCCGAGCAGCGCCAGCTGTGGGCCGTGCGGGAGGCGGGCGCCGGAATCGTCACCCGGCTGCCCGGGGGCGGCGAGGCCTGGCCCGGCTGGGAGGACTCCGCCGTCCCGCCCGAGCGCCTCGGCGACTACCTGCGCGGACTGCGCGCCCTGCTGCGCCGACACGGACTGCACGGCGTCCCGTACGGGCACTTCGGCGACGGCTGCGTGCACCTGCGGATCGACTTCCCGCTGGACGATCCGCAACGGCTGCCGCTGTTCCGGGAGTTCCTGGAGCAGGCGGCCGATCTGGCGGTCTCCTACGGCGGTTCGCTCTCCGGCGAGCACGGCGACGGACAGGCCCGCGGCGAGCTGCTGCCGCGCCTGTACCCGCCCGAAGTCATCGCCCTGTTCGGCGAGTTCAAGCGGATCTGGGACCCGGAGCACCTGCTCAACCCGGGCGTACTGGTCGACCCGCGCCCGCTCGACGCCGACCTGCGCTTCGTCACCGCCCCGCGCCGCCCGCTGCCGCTGGCCCTGCCGTACGAGCAGGACGGCGGCAGCCTCGCCCGGGCGGTGCACCGCTGCGTGGGCGTCGCCAAGTGCGTGGACCCGACCACCGGAGTGATGTGCCCCAGTTACATGGCCACCGGCGAGGAGCGGCACTCCACCCGGGGCCGGGCCCGGCTGCTCGCCGAGATGCTGCGCGGCGACGCCGTCCCGGACGGCTGGCGCTCGGCGGAGGTGCGGGAGGCACTGGACCTCTGCCTGAGCTGCAAGGGCTGCGCGAGCGACTGCCCGGTGCACGTCGACATGGCGACCTACAAGACCGAGTTCCTGTACCAGCACTACCGGCACCGCCCGCGCCCGCTCGCCCACTACTCGATGGGCTGGCTGCCGGTGTGGCTGCGGGCCGTCGAGCGGGCACCCGCCGCGGCCAACGCGCTGGTCCGCTCCCCGGCCGGTGCCCTGCTCAAGCGGCTCGGCGGGATCGACCGGCGGCGGGTGCTGCCGGTCTTCCCGCCCGAGACCTTCACCCGCTGGTACCGGCGGCGGCGCCCGGAGCACCCCGCCCCGGCGGGCGCCCGGCCGGTGCTGCTGTGGCCGGACACCTTCTCGAACCACCTCCAGCCGAACGTGCTGCGCTCGGCCGTCGAGGTGCTGGAACACCTGGGCTTCGACGTCCGGCTGCCGGACGGCCCGGTGTGCTGCGGTCTCACCTGGTACTCCACCGGCCAACTCGGCACTGCCCGGAGGGTGTTGCGGCGCAGCCTGGGCGCACTGGCGGCCGCCGGTCTCCCGGCCGGCACCCCCGTGGTCGGCCTGGACCCCAGCTGCACCGCCACCCTGCGCGAGGACCTCCCCCGACTGCTCGGCGCGGACGGCCGCCCGCTCTCCGAACGGACCCGCACCTTCGCCGAGTTCATCGACGAGTACGCCCCGGACGCCCCGCTCCCCCGGGTCCGGCTGGAGGCCGTCACCCAGACCCACTGCCACCAGCACGCGGTGCTCGGCAGCGCCGCCGACCGCCGGGTCGAGGCCCGACTCGGCCTGCACAACCGGGTGCTGGACTCCGGCTGCTGCGGGCTGGCGGGCAACTTCGGCTTCGAGCAGGGACACTTCGAGGTATCCGAGGCGATCGCCGAACGGGTGCTGCTGCCCGAGCTACGGGCGGCCGACCCGGACACCGTGGTGCTGGCGGACGGCTTCAGCTGCCGCACCCAGATCGCCCAACTCGCGGACGGGCGCAGGGCCCTGCACCTGGCGGAGCTGATCGCCCGGGAGCTGCGCCGGTAGCGCTCAGGAACGGACGGTGAGGAAGGCCCCGCGACCTCCGCGACCTCCGTGCCCACCGGCCGGGGCGCCGGATCGCCTTCCTCGACGGCACCCTCACCGCCGCCGAGGGACCCGAGGAGCCCGCCACCCGGGCCGGCTCCGTCCACACCCCGGGCCGACCACACCCCGGGCCGACCCGCCCGGGACCGGCTCCCGGCCGGGCCGAACCGGCGCCGCCCGTCCCGGTCAGCCCTGCAGGGCCTCCTTCTTCGGTGCCTCCTCCGCGCAGACCGCCGACACGAACTCCGCGACCCGTGCCTGCGGCATCCCGCGCGCGATGTCGGCCTCGCTGATCATGCCGACCAGCTTGTGCTCCGGATGGTTGATCACCGGCAGCCGGCGCACCTGGTACTGCTCCATCACCCGCAGCACCTGCTCGCAGTCCTCGTCCGCCTCCACCGTCATCGGCCGCCCCTGGGCCAGTTCACCCGCCGTCACCGCGGCCGGGTCGCGCCCCTCCGCGACGCAGCGCAGCACGATGTCGCGGTCGGTCACGATGCCCAACAGCTTGTCGCTCTCCCCGCAGATGGGCAGTGCGCCCACGTTCCGTTCCCGCATGATCCGGGCGGCGGCGGCGAGCGTCTCGTGCTCGCGGATGCACTCCGCCCCCGGGTGCATGATGTCGCTGGCGATGGTCATGGTCCGCCTCCTGACCTGGCTTCCAGCCCCCCGTCCATCCTGGTCCGACCGGGTGGCCCACGCCACCGGGCACCGCGCCCGGCCGCCCCGGGCCCGCTCAGGCCGTCGTCCCGGGCTCGCCGTGCTCCGCCGCCTGCTGCCGGCCGTCCGGCTCCACCGGGCGCTCCTCCAGGTCCGGGCGCTCCTCCAGGTCCGTAGGCTCCCCCAGGTCCGTGGGCTCCACCGGCGATCTGGTCAACACTTCTTCCAGCGGCGGGAGTTCGTGCCTGGGCACCTCACGGTTGACCTCGGCCTCCGACACCTCGCCGCTCTCCACCGCCTGTTCCGCCGACTTCGCGGCCGCGGCCACCGCCGCGGCGGCCAGCAGATCCCGCTGCTGGGACTCCGTCGCGCTGTCCAGGAACCGCAGCAGCTCCACCGGGAACGGCAGCACCAGCGTCGAGTTCTTCTCCGCCGCCACCTCCACCACCGTCTGCAGCAAACGCAGTTGGAGCGCCGCCGGAGTCGCGCTCATTACCGCCGCCGCCTCCGACAACCGCTCCGAGGCCTGGTACTCGCCGTCCGCCGTGATGATCCGGGCCCGCCGCTCCCGCTCGGCCTCCGCCTGCCGCGCGATCGAGCGCTTCATCGACTCCGGCAGGGCGACGTCCTTGATCTCCACCCGGTCGATCTCGATGCCCCAGCCCAGCGCCGGGCTGTCGATCATCAACTCCAGCCCCTGATTGATCGGTTCGCGATTGGCCAGCAGGTCGTCCAGCTCGCTCTTGCCGATGATCGACCGCAGCGAGGTCTGCGCGACCTGGGAGATCGCGAAGTTGTAGTCCTGCACGTTGACGGTCGCCTTCACCGGGTCCTCTACCCGGAAGTAGACCACCGCGTCCACCCGTACGGTCACGTTGTCCCGGGTGATGCCCTCCTGCGCCGGGATCGGCATCGTCACGATCTGCACGTTCACCCGGCGCAGCCGGTCCGCGATCGGCATCAACGCGACCAGCCCGGGCTCCCGGACCTCCTCGCGCACCCGCCCGAAGCGGAACACCACGCCCTTCTGGAACTGCTGGACCACCCGGATGCTCAGCCCCGCCCAGACCGCCCCCAGCGCGACCAGCCCCCCGAGTGCCCCCAGCACCGCATCGACGATCATCGCGGCCTCCTCGCGGCCTCCGCGTTCACCGGCGCGCCCGACCACCCCCGGCCCGGCCGGGCCGGGGGCCACCGGAGCAACTCCTTCAACGCTACGCCTGCCCGAAGACCGCCGGGCCGGACCGGGACACACCCTAGGATCAGGCCATGCAGCCGGCCCCCGCCGATGACCCGAACCACCCCCGCCACCCCGCCGGGGCCGCCGCCCGCGCCACCGGGCTCACCGACCTCGACCGGGTCGTCACCCACTGCCGGGCCTGCCCCCGGCTGGTCTCCTGGCGCGAGGAGACCGCCCGCACCAAACGCCGCGCCTACCAGGACTGGGACTACTGGGCCCGCCCCATCCCCGGCTTCGGCCCGCCCGACGCCCCGCTCGTCCTGGTCGGCCTCGCCCCCGCCGCCCACGGCGCCAACCGCACCGGCCGGATCTTCACCGGCGACCCCTCCGGCGACCTCCTCTACGCCGCCCTCCACGACCTCGGGCTCACCAACCGCCCCGAGTCCGTCCGCCACGGCGACGGGCTCGAACTGTACGGCGTCCGGATCACCGACCCGGTCCGCTGCGCCCCGCCCGACAACAAGCCCAGCACGGTCGAACGCGACACCTGCCGCCCCTGGATCACCCGCGAACTCCAGCTGCTGCGCCCCACCGTACGGACGGTCGTCGCCCTCGGCGGCTTCGCCTGGCAGGCCGTGCTGCCGGTGATCGCCGACGCCGGCTGGACCGTCCCCCGCCCACGCCCCGCCTTCGGCCACGCCGCCCTGGCCACCCTCCCCGCCCGCGACGGCGGCCCCGACCTGCGCCTCTACGGCTGCTACCACGTGAGCCCGCGCAACACCAACACCGGTCGGCTGACCACCACGATGCTCCGCGACCTGCTGCGCGAGGCAGCCCGCTCGGCGGGGCTGAGCCCCCGGTAGGGCCACCCCGTCGAACCGCCTCCCGCCCGCCACCGGCCGCGCCCCCCGGCCCTGGCTCCCCCGGCCCTGGCAGCAGGCAGCCCGGACGGGCCCTAACCGAACCGGGCCAGCTTCCGGCCCGACGCCGCCGCCCACACCCCCGGCAGCCGGTCCCGCGCCCGTTCCGCCTCCACGAGCTGGCCCGCGTAGAGCACGCCGTAGGCGAAGGGCTCGCCGTCGGCGTCAGCCTGGTCGGCCAGCGCCGCCGCCGCGACCACCGCGTCCTGGTGCTCTCCCAGCACCTCCTGGACGGCCTTCATCCGCTCCGCGTACCGCTCCGCCGCCGCGCCAATCGCGGGGGCCGCCGTCTCGCCGGCGTAGCGGGCGCGTTTGGCGGCCTTGCGGGCCGCGTGCAGGGCGCCGTCGCGCTCCGCGGGTCCCGCGGCGAGGGCGGTGTGGACGCGGGCGGCCGTGCGGCGCTGTTCGCGGGCCGCGATCCGGGAGAGCTCGGGGGCGGCGGCCCGGGCGGCGCGCGGGCGCAGCGGCGGGTCGGCGAGCAGCGCGGTCAGGGCGGCGGTGAGGCCCCGGCGGCGGGGGCTGTCGAGGGCGGCTACCACCTCGGGCCGGACCCGCCGGTACTCGGCCGCGCCGGACCGCTCCAGCACCCCGGCGACCCGTTCCGGCCCGCAGGCGGCGGGCAGCTCGCGGGCCCGGGCGGCCAGGCGTTCGGTGAGCACCTCGCGGTCCCGGGCCCGGCCCAGGGCGGCGCCCAGCCAGCGCAGGTCGGCGACCAGGGCGTCGGTGGCGCCGGGGTCGAGGAGCCGCCGGAAGGTCCGCAGGGCGCTGCGCAGCCGCCGGCAGGCGACCCGCATCCGGTGGACCGCGTCGGGTTCGTCCGCCCGGACGGCGTCCTCCAGCCCGGCCAGCACCGCCGCCTGGGCCTCGATGCGGTCGAGCAGGACCCGCCCCGCCGTGGTCTCGGGTCTCGCCATGGACGTGCACCCCCTCGTCGGGGTCACTGGGAACGCCTTCCAGGCTAGGTCCTTTCCGGCCGATCCTGCCGCACAGGAGCTGGTCGCGCCGCGCCCGGCGACCCCGCGACCGGCCGAGGGACTGTCCCCCGGGGGGGAGTACCCGTACGCGCCCTCGTGCCCGGCGTGAGGGCCATGGCATACTCCGGAGCGTGATGACCTCCACCCATGCGACCAGGGCCCTGCGGGCCGCGGTGTTCACCGCGCTCGCCGTGCCGATGGCCGCGTTGGGCCAGGTGGTCATCACCGGTCGCCCGCTGCCGCTGTCGCTGGTGGCCACGGCGAGCGCCGTCGTGTTCCTGGTCTCGGCCGTGCTGGCCGGCGGGGAGCGGCGGCTGCTGCACATCTCCGCCGTGATGGTGCCGGTCGAGCTGCTGCTGAACACGACCTTCAACCTGGGCCAGACCGGCTGTGGGCCGGTGCTGTCCGAGCACGTGTCCGCGCGCGGGGTGAACCTGCTGGTCTGCGGCGGCGGCTCGGTGGACGGCTCGCTGCTGGGCGGTCCGCTGGGCCACGCCGGCGAGTTGGCGCCGGTGGCGACCCAACTGCTGCTCCTGGTGGTGCACCTGGCGATCGCGCTGGCCGCCTCGGCCTGGCTGCGGCTGGGCGACGCGGCGCTGTCCGGCCTCGCCCGGGCGCTGCGCGCGCTGCACCAGTCACTGGCCCGCCCGCTGCGGGCGCTGCTCCTGCTGCTGGTCCCCGCCCCGGTGCGCCCGGTGCTGCGGGTGCCACTGCCGGTGTCGGACCACGAGCGGCCGCGCCGCGAGGACGTGGTGCTGAGCCCGGCTCCCCGGCGTGGTCCGCCGGTCTTCGCGCCTGCCTGCTGAGCGCGTACCCCCTTCCGTAAGCACGGTTCCGTACGCCCCCAGGCAGTGCGCACGACTCCCGCGTCACTTGCCCCGCCGCACCCGTGTGCGGCCACCCGCGCGCACCCGCGCGCCGCGTACAGGAGTTGACTTCCCCATGGCTCAGAACCAGCCCACCAAGCGCGAGGCCAAGCGCATCAGCGCCCGTGAGCGCATCCAGGAGGCACAGCGCCGCGAGCAGCAGGCCGCCAAGCGCCGTCAGCTGATCGTCGTCTCGGTCTCCGCCGTCGTCGTGCTGGCCCTGGCGGGCGGTGCGGCGCTCGCCATCAACGGCGGCAAGAAGAACGACGACAAGGCTGCCGCGGCCGCGTCCGCCGCCCCGCTGGTCGTCCCGGCCAACGCCACCGGCCCGAACGGCACGGTGATCACCCTGGGCAAGGCCGACGCCCCGCACACCATGGAGGTGTACGAGGACTTCCGCTGCCCGGTCTGCAAGCACTTCGAGGCTGCGAACGGCCAGACCGTCAAGCAGCTCACCGAGGATGGCCGGATCAAGGTGGAGTTCCACCTGGCCGCCTTCCTGGACAAGAACCTCGGTGGCAAGGGCTCGCGCACCGCGCTGGCCGCGGCCGGGGCCGCGCTGAACGAGGGCGTGGACAAGTTCAAGGCCTTCCACGACGTGCTGTACGCCAACCAGCCCGATGAGCGCAGCGACGACTTCGGCGACGTCAACCACCTCCTGGACCTGGCCGGCCAGGTCCCCGGGTTGAAGACGGACGCCTTCGTGAAGGCGGTCACCGACCGGACCTACGCGCCGTGGGCGGCGAAGGTGGCCGACGCGTTCAACGACAGCGGGGTGACCGGCACCCCGACGGTCAAGGTGGACGGCAAGGCGATCAACCTGTTCGCGGGCAACACCACCGCGACGCCCGAGCAGTTCACCGCCCAGGTCAAGCAGGCCGCCGGCCTGCAGTAGGCCCACCCCACCGCGCCCCACCGCACCGCACGGCACCACCGGCCCGGCCGAACTCCCGGCCGGGCCGGCCCCTCCCAGCCAGCCACCGGAGTGTTGCCATGACCGCCGCGACCACCGTGCACCCCTCCTCCCCGCCCGCCCCCGACGCCGCCGGCCGGGCCCCTATCGGCGCGGGCCGGGCCCTCGCCCTGCTGCTGTTCCTCGGCGGACTGGTCGGGCTGGCCGCCTCGGCCGTCCTGACCTTCGACAAGCTCCGCATCCTGGAGAACCCGTCGTACGTCCCCAGTTGCAACATCAATCCGATCATCAGCTGCGGCTCGGTGATGCGCACCGAGCAGGCGTCGGTCTTCGGCTTCCCCAACCCGCTGCTCGGGCTGGCCGCCTTCGGCGCGCTGACGGCGATCGGGGCGGGGCTGCTGGCCGGGGCCGCCTACCGGCGCTGGTTCTGGCTGGGCCTGCACGCCGGGACGGCCCTGGGCGTGGTGTTCGTGCACTGGCTGGTCGACCAGGCGCTGTACGAGATCGGCGCGCTGTGCCCGTACTGCATGGTGGTGTGGGCGACGGTGGTGGTGCTGTTCTGGTACACCACGCTGCACAACCTGCGCACGGGCGTGATCCCGGTCGGGCCCAGGATGCGGGCGGTCGTCCGGGAGGCGGCGCGCTACCACTGGGCGCTGCCGGTGCTGTGGGCCGCGGTGATCGCGCTGCTGGTGCTCAACCGGTTCTGGTACTACTGGAGCACCCTGCTCTGACCGGCCGGAGCGGGCTCACCCCACGTACCCCGCCGAGTGCAGCAGGGTGACGGCGCCGGTCCGCCGGGCCTCCAGGGCCCCGGTGAGCCGGCGTGCCGCGCAGGGGTGCAGCAGGGCGGCCGCCCGGGCGGGGGTGAAGTAGCCGTGGCCGGCGATCTCCTCGGCCTGCAGCCGGACCGCCGTGCCCGGTTCGAGCTCGCCACCGTCGAACATGAAGTGCACGGCGGGGTGGGCATGTCGGCCCTGGTCCGGGATCGCCTCCCGCCACTCCACCACCAGCAGCCGCAGCTCGCCCGCCAACAACCCGGTCTCCTCGCGCAGTTCGCGGGCCGCGCACTCGGCGGGCCCCTCCCCCGGGTCCATCCCGCCGCCGGGGAACTGCCACTGGTCGCGGTAAGTCGCCTTCAGCAGCAGGACCTTGCCCTCCTCGCCGGTGAGCAGCACGCTGCACCCGACGTAGGCGCGCACTATCCCGGAGAGCCACTCCTCCTCCGAGAGTGCCCAGGTCTCCGTCATCGCGCCTCCTTCGCCGGCTGTTCCCCGTCGCGGCCACTCTGCCGCAATCACCGCCGCGCGAAAGGTGGTTCGTACCTAATCCACCCGATCGGGTGCCGGTCCCCGTCAGCCGAAGACCGCTCGCCGGAGGGCGTTGCGCAGATCGGTGAGCCCCTGGGTGACCCTGCTGTGGTGCACCTGGTTGGTGAGCAGCAGGGCCCAGCGGCCGAGCCGGCGGGAGACCCAGATGCCGGTGCCGGTGAAGCCGTAGTGGACGAAGGTGCCCTCGGCCGGCTCGGTGCCGACGGCGTACAGCCAGGACAGGCCGCGCGCGGGGGCCAGGCCGCCGGTCTGCTCGCGCAGCGATTCGGTGATCCACGGTTCGCCCCAGGGGAGTCGGGGCGGCGGGGCCAGCAGGGCGGTGAGGAAACGGGCGAGGTCGCGGGCGGTGGAGAAGGCGCCGGCGTTGCCGGAGACGCCGCCGAGCAGCCGGGCGGACGGGTCGTGCACGACGCCGCGCAGGTGGGCGCCGGTCGGCTCGTGGTACTCGGTGGGGGCCGTCCGGGCCAGGTCCGCGCCGCCGAGCGGCCCGTAGCGGGTGTCGGTCATCCCGAGCGGCCGCCAGACCCAGCGGGCGGCGAGTCCGTCCAGCGGCGCACCGCCGAGGTCCTCGACCAGGTAGGTGAGCAGCACGGCGGCACGGTCGGTGTACTCGACGGCGGCCCCCGGCGCCCGGTGCAGCGGGGCGGCGACCACCCCGGCCCGGATCGCGGCCGGCTCCCGCCCGTAGAGCTGCTCGAAACGGGTGTACGGCAGCATCCCGGCGGTGTGGGCGAGGAGTTGACGAACCGTCACCACGCTGACCGGGTGCCCGGCGGCGGGCGGCCAGCAGCGGCCGAGCGGTTCGTCCAGCGGCAGCCGGCCGGACTGCCACAGCACCCCGGCACAGGGCCAGAGCGCCACGACCTTGGTGAGGCTGGCGAGGTCGTACAGGGTGTCCGGCCCCGGCCGCAGCCGCGCGTACGGGCCCTGCCCGAGGGTGCCGTGACTGCCGCCGCCGAGCGTGCCGCCGGCGTCGCCGACGGCCCAGACGGCGCCCAGGCCGACGGCGTGGGCGCCGTCCCGGACCAGCCGGTCCAGTTCCCCGCCGGGCGCGGCCAGGGCGGGGAGGCGCTCCGCCTCGGGTGCTCGGTGATTCACCCCGGGTGTCTACCCGGGGCGCCGAGCGCTCAGACCGCCGCCGGGAGTTCCTTGCCGAGGCAGATGCTCTGCGGGTGGTCCTTGTAGATGCCGAACTTGCGGATCGCGGCGTAGCCCTCGGAGCCGTACAGCGCGACGGCCTCGGGCTGCTCGGTGCCGGTCTCCAGGATGAGGCGGGTGCGGCCGGCCTCGACGGCGGCCTGCTCCAGCCGGTGCAGCACCGCCCGGGCCAGGCCCCGGCCGCGGGCGTCGGGGATGACGAACATCCGCTTCAGCTCGGCGTCGCCGTCGCGCAGGCCGTCCGGGCCGGCCTGCTTGGCCCGCCAGCCGCCGCAGGCGACCGGGCGGCCGTCCAGGTAGGCGATCAGGAACAGGCCGGCCGGCGCCTCGAAGTCCTCGGGGTGCAGCACGGTCTCGTCCGGGTCGCCGTAGCGCCGGACGTACTCCTGCTGCACCTCCGCCGACAGGGCCTGCGCGTCGGGGTGGGCGTACCCGGTGGTGCGGAACTCGACGGTGCCGGTGGCCCGGGTGGTGGTGCTCTCCATGACGGAAGAGCCTACGGCGCCGGTTCAGCGACCCTCGAACCGGGCGAGCAGCTCGGTCTTGCCGAACATCGCCGCGGCGTCGACGGCGGACGGCACCCCGGCCTTCGGGTCGGCGCCGCCGGCCAGCAGAGCCTCGACGACGTCCGTGCCGCCCTTGAAGACGGCGCCGGCCAGCGGGGTCTGGCCCTTGTCGTTGGCGCGGTTCGGGTCGGCGCCGCGCTGGAGCAGGGCTTCGACGGTGGCGGCGTGGCCGTGGTAGGCGGCCAGCATCACCAGGGTGTCGCCGCTGCCGTTGGTGAGGTCCGCCGAGACGCCCGCGTCCAGGGCGGTGACCAGGGTGGCGGTCTCGCCGGCGCGGGCGGCGTCGAAGAGCTTCCCGGCGAGCGCGATCACCTCGGCGTCGGGGGCATCGGTCATGTCGGGCTGCCTTTCCTGTGGGCCGTTCCGGCGGGACGGCGGGGGCCGGTGCGTACCGCACCGTAGCGGCCGGCGCCGGCCAGGGGCCAGCAGGCGTCCGGATTCCGGACGGCGGCCGCGCCGGTGCGGGTGCGGTACGGCGTACGGCCACACGGGTGCGCCGCCATCCGGGCGAACTTCCCGGACCCCCCGGAAACTTCCCACCCACCCCCCGGGAATGCCTCGCGGCACCGATTCCACGCGGCTTCCACGCGGCAGCCATGCGGCCCGAAGCCCCCACCACCGGCCGGTTCGCATACCGCCGTCCGGCTTCGGGAGCGGCATCGGGCGATAGAACCACCCGTTTGCGCCGTTCCGTCATCTATTACTTTTTGTCACGATTATGACACTTTAAGTAACACTGTCCCCCGTCCCCCTCCCCGAGGAGCAGAAGTGATCCTCTCGATTTCCGGCATCGTCCTGTTCGGCACCATCGCCTTTCTGTTCTTCCGCAGGGACGGACTGAAGGTCTCGCACGCCATCGTCTGCGCCCTGTTCGGCTTCTACGTCGCCGGTTCCTCGATCGCCCCGAGCATCACCGCGGGCGGCGCCAGCCTGGCGAGCCTGCTCGGCGGCATCCGCTTCTAGGCGGCGCCACTCCCCCACCGGCCCGGGCGCGGATCCCACCGCCCCGGGCCCCGTCGTACCACGAGCAGTCCCCCCCTCACCCCACCCGTCCCACTCGTTCCGGGGAGTCACGGAATGCCGCTCCACCGCCATCTCAGCAAGGGCCGCGAGATCGCCCGAACCGCCGGGGACCACGCCACCGACATGTTCGCCCCGCTCAGCGTGATCGGCCGCGGGCTGCGCCACCACGCCGGCTGGGCCAAGGACCGCTGGCAGGCCACCCCGAAGGAGCGCCGCGGCCCGACGCTGTTCCTGTCCGCCGCCGTGCTGGTCGGCATCTACCTGCTGCCGCACGGCCTGCTGTTCGCCCTGGTCGGCCTGATGGCCAGCGCCGCCTGGGCCGGCCGGGCCCCCAAGGCGGCGCCCGCCCCGCCCGCGCCCGACGTCGCCGACGTCAAGCTCGGCGCCCTCTACTCGGCGCTGACGCCGTACCTGTGCGGGCCCGAGGACGCCAACCCGCTGTACCACTTCGACGGCAGCTACAAGAGCGCCTTCGGCTCCTGGGAGTTCGACGGCGAGGGCCGGCTGTCCCGGCTGGAGCTGAGCTACCCGGCGTACTTCACCGACACCGAGCCCACCGCCCGGGCCCGGATCGAGCAGGTCGTCCAGGGCAAGGCCGGACGTGCCCGGGAGTACCGCTTCGACTGGGACGAGGAGTCCAACCGGCTGCGGATCACCGCGCTGGCCCCGCTGGCCACCGACATCGCCGCCCAGCGCTTCGTCGCCGCCCCGGGCGAGATCGTGCTCGGCTTCACCGACGAGGACGGCACCGCCCGCACCATCCCGGTCCACCAGGGCGGCACCACCGCCCAGCAGCCCCCGGTGATCTGGCGCACCGGACCGCGCTCCTCCGAGCCCCACCTGCTGGCGCTCGGCGTCGCCGGCTACGGCACCTCCAGCCTGATCCGCTCGATCGCGCTCCAGGCCCTCCCGTACGGCGACCTAGTGGTGATCGACGGCGCCGGGACGGGCGAGCACGCCTGCCTGGTCAACCGGCCCGGCGTGCACACCGTGGAGACCAGCCTGCACGGCGCGCTGGCGGCGCTGGAGTGGGCCGCCCAGGAGACGGAGCGCCGGCTCGCCGCGCTGAACGCCGCCCGGCACACCGGCACCGCGCTGCCCGAGGACCTCACCCGGCCGCTGTGGCTGCTGCTGGACCACCCCACCGAGCTGGGCGAGCTCGCCCACGCCGAGGGCCGCCCCGACCCCCAGGAACTGCTGGAGCTGCCGCTGCGGCACGGCCGGGCCGCCCGGGTCACCGTGGTGATCGCCGACGACGTCGAGGCCCGGGACCGGATCACCCCGACCGTCCGGTCCACCACCCGGGCCCGGGTGCTGCTCGGCCCCGCCGGGCCCGAGGAGGGCCGCGCCGCGCTCGGCGCGCCGCTGGACATCGTGCCCGCCGCGCACGCCCCGGTCGGCCGCGGCTACGCCCGGATCGGCAACGGCACCCCGGTCCGGCTCCAGGTGCCCGCCACCGTCGACCCGCTGGACGAGGACGCCCCGGCCCAGCTGCGGGACGCGGTGATCGCCCTGCTGCCGCACCGGGACAGTCGGACCGAGCCGGCCTCCGCGGCCCCTCCCCGCCCGGACCGTCCGCCGGTCGTCCCGGCGGACGCCCCGCCCGCCCACCCGGTCGACCTCGGCAAGGGCGAGCCGATGATCCGTTCCCGACCGATCTCCTGACCGCCCGGGAAGCGGGGGCGGCGACCGCCCCGGAATCCCCTCCGGGTACGCTCGTCACAGAAAGTCCGCACGATCACCAGCTGTGAAACAGGTGACACCTGGGGTGATATCACCGGCCAGATGTGACAAATCGGGCGACGGTGGGTACAAACAGGGGCGGCACGACAGACGACGCATGTCCCGGGACGGGAATCTTCGTCGGAAGCCGAGCGTTGACCGAACGACGAAGAACAGCGACCACTAGTCCTGTGGGCCATAAGCCCGGGAGGCACGATTCATGAGCGAGCGAGCTCTCCGCGGCACGCGACTCGGGGCCACTAGCTACGAGACCGACCGTGGTATCGATCTGGCTCCCCGCCAGACCGTCGAGTACGCATGTCAGAACGGACACCGATTCGAGGTTCCTTTCTCGGTCGAGGCGGAGATCCCCGCGACCTGGGAATGCCGCTTCTGCGGCCAGGAAGCGGCTCTTCTCGACGGTGACGAGCCGGAGGAGAAGAAGGCCAAGCCCACGCGCACCCATTGGGACATGCTGATGGAGCGCCGGACGCGCGAGGAGCTGGAGGAGGTGCTGGCCGAACGGCTGGCCGTGCTCCGCTCCGGCGGGATGAATCTCGCGGTGCACCCGCGGGACACCCGTAAGAGCGCCTGACCCACTTCGCTCCCGCCGCGAGCGGGAGGACGCGAAAAGGGGCCCTGGTCACCAGGGTCCCTTTCGCGTTGTCCGCCCGGCCCCGGCCGGGCGGGGCGCGGTACGACTGTGGGCCGCCCGGTTCTCCGGGCGGCCCACAGGTGTGTCCGCGGTCTCCAGCAGGTGTGCCCGCGGCCTCCAGGTCCCGGACAGGGCCTTGCGCGGTCAGCCGTCGATCGGCGGGCGGTAGCCGGTGTCCGGCCCCTGCGGGCCGCTCTCCGGGTCCACCACCTGGCCCTGGATGACCTTGCCGTCCGGGCGGTGGATGCGCAGCTGCTCCTGCAGCCGCATCGCGTCAGCGAACGGGTCGGTGCCGATCGTGGTGGTGCTGCGCATCGCCTTGTCCGCGACCCGGCGGCCGCCCGCCCGCCACAGCGCCCTGGTGGGCGGGAACAGCAGGGTCAGGGCGACCAGGTCGGACAGGAAACCGGGGATGATCAGCAACAGTCCGGCCAGCACGGTCAGGCTGGTGCCGGTCTGCGGCTGCTGGGACTGCGGGTTCTTGCTCTGCTCGATCGCCGCCGACAGCGCCCTCAGCCCGGCCCGCTTGATCAGCGAACCGCCGATCAACCCGCCGGCGATGAGCAGCAGCAGGACGGCGAGCCCGCCCAGCCAGGAGCCCACCAGGACCAGCAGCCAGATCTCCAGCACCAGCCAGGCGGTGATCAGCAGCGGCAGCACCCGGCGGATCCTGCTGCGCGGGACCGGACGGGTCGGGGTAGCTTGCTGGGTCACGGTACGAATCCACTCCAAGCGGTGCTCTGCGCGCCGCACGGGAGGTCCGGGCCGGCTACGGCACCACCTGGTCCAACGATTCCCCGGCGGCCGGTGTTCCGTCCGCGGTCTTCCGGCGACGGCCGAGCAGCACGGCGGCGGCGCAGGCCAGCAGGCCTCCGACGGCCAGCGTCCACTCCGGGGCGGCGCCGACCCGGTCGGCGACCGTGGTGCCGTCGCGCAGCGGGACGGTGGCGGACAGCTCGGCCGGGGTCAGCTCCGCGGTGCGCTGCTCCACGGTGCCGTCCGGGGCGATCACCGCGCTGATGCCGCTGGTGGCGGCGATCAGGACGGCCCGGCCGTGCTCGACGGCGCGCAGCCGGCTCATCGCGAGCTGCTGCTCGGGCTGGCCGGTCTTGGCGTAGGTCGCGTTGTTGGTCTGGACCACCAGGACGCGGGCGCCGCTGTCCACGGTGTCCCGGACGATCTCGTCGTAGGCCACCTCGAAGCAGATGACGTCACCGATCCGCGCCGGGCCGAGCTGCATCACGCCGTTGTGGTCGCCGGGGTAGAAGTCGCGGGCGACCCGCTGGAGGCGGGTGATCACCTTCATCAGCTGGGCGCGGAACGGCACGTACTCGCCGAACGGGACGGGGTGCTGCTTGGTGTAGGAGGAGCCGGGGCCGGTGACCGGGTCCCAGACGATGCCCTCGTTCTGGACGTGCTGGGCGTCCGGGCCGTCCACCAGGGTGCCGACCAGGGTGGGCACCCCGACGGCCTTGACCGCCTCGTCGATGCGCTGGCGGGCCAGCGGGTCACTGAACGGGTCGAGGTCGGAGGAGTTCTCCGGCCAGATCACCACGTCGGGCCTGGGCACCTTGCCGGCCTGGACGTCGGCGGCGAGCCGCTCGGTGGCCGAGGCGTGGTTGTTGAGCACCATCATCGGGCGGCCGAGGAAGTCCATCCCCGGGTTGGGCACGTTGCCCTGGACGATGGCGACCTTCACGGTGTCGGCCGCGGCCGTGGGGACCGGCACGAGGTAGCCGGCCAGCAGCGCGGCCACCGCGCCCAGCGCCGCCAGCGCGGCCGCCCTCGGGGCCCGGCCGGGACCGCGCACGCGCAGCGCGGCCCAGGCCAGCAGCGTGCCGGAGAGCGCGACCGCGAAGGTCACCAGCGGGGCGCCGCCGAGCGCGGCCAGCGGGGTGTACGGGGTGGCGGTGTTGGCGAAGGCCAGCCGGCCCCAGGGGAAGCCGCCGAGCGGCAGCCGGTCGCGCGCCCACTCCTGGGTGACCCACAGGCTGGCCGCCCAGAGCGGCCACCCCGGCAGCCGGGAGGTGAGCGCCAGCGCTCCGCCGAGCAGGGCCAGGAACAGCGCCTCGATCACCGACAGGCCGACGGTCGCGTCCCAGCCGACCACCCGCAGCCAGCTGAGCAGCATCAGGAAGAACGGGAAGCCGAAGGCGAAGCCCGTCCAGGCGCCCTGACGGAAGGTGCGGCCGCGGGTGAGCAGCGAGAGCGCGGCGACGCCGAGCAGGGACAGCGGCCACAGGTCGTACGGGGGGAAGGCGAGGGCCAGCAGCAGGCCGGCCAGCGCGGCCAGACCGGTGCGCGGCAACCCGGCCCGGACCTTGGCGAGCGCGCGGGCGCCGCGGCCGGGGGCGGAGGCCGGGTCCTGTGGCTCGGGAGCGGTCCCGGACCGCTCCTGGGTGACGGGAATGGCCACCGGCGCACCATCTTCCTGGGGCTTGCTGTTCGGACGCTGTGCGAAGAAGGTACCCCGGAAGGTCGGGGTCGCGTGAGGTCAGGGTGGTAGGGCCCTCCGCACCCGCCTCTCCGGCCCCTCCCCCTCCCCCTCTCCGTCCGGTTCCGGCTCCGGCTCCGGCTCAGCGCTCGGCGTAGTGGAGGCGCCCCAGCGGCCAGTGGTCGGTGAGCCAGGCGGAGACCGCGCGGTGGAGCGGGGCGTCCAGTTCGGCGCGGTCGGCGCGGACCCAGGAGCTGACCGAGACCGCCGACGGGTCCTCGCGGTCCGGGTGGATGTAGACGCAGCCGATCACCTCGTCCCGGTCCGGCTCCAGGACGGTGTAGGTGAAGCCGCGACGGGCCTCGAAGTCGGCGGCGTGGCGGCGCAGGTCGGCGAGGTTGTCCTCGAGCGGCATGCCGTCGACGGGCGGCCAGCCGCGGCCGGCCCAGCCGGGGGTGGCGCGGATGTGCTCGATGCTGCCCGTCCAGGCGGCGTGGTCGGAGGCGTTGTGCTGCTCGCCCAGGGGCTCCAGGCGGAACTCCGGGGCGAGCAGCTCGCGCGGGACGGTGAAGTCGGCGGGTACCAGTCCGGTCATGGTCGGCACCCTACGAGGCGGCCGCCCGCCGCTCATCCGGTTTACCGCTCGTACACCGTGCGACCGCGGACCACGGTGCGCAGGCAGACCGGCAACTCGTGGCCGGGAGTGAGGTCGGGCAGGCCGGGGGTGCCGGAGCGCGGGTCGGTGGACCAGCCGGCCACCCGGGAGTCGGGGGCCTGGACGACCAGCTCGTCGGCGGCCCAGACCGCGTAGTTGGCGATCGCGCCGGGCACCAGCACGCCGTCGTGGTCGCGGCCGATCGCGCGCCAGCCGCCGCGGGTGTGGGCGGTGAACGCGGCGCGGACCGAGATCCGGTGTTCGAGCGTCTGGTGGAAGGCCGCGGCGCGGACGGTGCCCCAGGGGTCGAGCGGGGTGACCGGGGCGTCCGAGCCGAAGGCCAGCGGGACACCGGCCCGCAGCAGCGCGGCGTACGGGTTGAGGACGGCGGCCCGCTCGGCGCCCAGGCGCTGCACGTACATGCCGTCCGGGCCGCCCCAGGCGGCGTCGAAGGCGGGCTGGACGGAGGCGGTCAGGCCGAGCTCGGCGAAGGCGGCGATGGCCTTGTCGTCCAGGGCCTCGGCGTGCTCGACGCGGTGGCGCAGTGCCTTGACCCGGTCGGCGCCGACCCGCTCGCCGGCCGTGCGCACGCCCTCGATCACGGCCGCGAGGGCGGCGTCGCCGATGGCGTGGAAGCCGGCCTGCAGCCCGGCCTCGGTGCAGGCGGCGACGTGGTCGGCGACCTGCTCGGCCGTCAGGTAGGCGGTGCCGGTGTGTTCGGCGTCGGTGTAGGGGGCGTGCAGGCAGGCGGTGTGCGAGCCGAGCGCGCCGTCCACGAAGAGGTCGCCGCCGGCGCCCACCGCGCCGAGCCGGCGGGCGGTCTCGACGCCGCCCAACTCGCCCCAGTAGCCGTACACTTCGGGGCCATCGCCGTCGGCGGCCAGGGCCAGCAGGGCGGTCAGGTCGGCCGCCGAGGAGATCTCCGGACCGGCGCACTCGTGCAGGGCGCCGATGCCCAGTTCGGCCGCGCGGGCCAGGGTGGCGCGCTGGGCCCGGCGGCGCTGCTCGGGGGTCAGCCGGGCGAGGGCGGTCTGCCGGACGGCGTGGTGGGCGTCCTTGGTGAGCGGGCCCTCGGCGTCGTGGCCGGGCCGGTCGCCGAGGCCCTCGGTGAGGGTGCGCAGCGCGGTGGTGGCGAGCGCGGAGTGGACGTCGGTGCGGGAGAGGTAGAGCGCGGCGCCGCGGGCGGCCTCGTCGAGTTCGGCGAGCGTGGGCGGACGGCCCTCGGGCCAGCCGGTCTCGTCCCAGCCGTGGCCGATCAGCACCCCGCCGTCCTCGGGCCGGGCCTCGACGAAGGCGGTGACCGCGGCCAGGGCGGCGGCCAGCGAGGGGCTGCCGGTGAGGTCGAGGCCGGTGAGCGCCAGCCCGGCGGCGGTGGCGTGCACATGGGCGTCCACGAAGGCGGGGGTGACCAGGGCGCCGTCCAGCTCGACGATCTCGTCCGCCGTCGCGGCGTACGCCTCGGCGGCGCCGTCACTGCCGACCCAGGCGATGTGCCCGCCCTCCACGAGCATCGCGGTGGCGAAGGGATCGGCGGGGCTGTAGACGGCGCCGCCGCGCAGCAGGACGGTCCGGGAGGTGCGTTCGGTCATGCGGCTAAGTCTGCACCTTGCTTTTCACTCCGCGGAGTCCGGCTCGACCTTCAGAGCTTCGGCGGCCGGGCCTCGTACGGGGTGGAGAGCACGACGGTGGTGCGGGTGGAGACTCCGGCGGCGCTGCGGATGCGGGCCAGTAGGTCCTCCAGGTCGCCGGGGGCGCCGACCCGCACCTTGAGGATGTAGTTCTCGTCGCCGGCGACGCTGTGACAGGCCTCGATCTCGGGCAGGCCGGCCAGGCGGTCCGGGGTGTCGTCGGGGGCGCTGGGGTCGAAGGGCTTGACCGAGATGAACGCGGTCAGCGCCAGGTCGACGGCGTCGGGGTCGATGATCGCGGTGTAGCCGCGGATCACCCCGCGCTGCTCGAGGCGGCGCACCCGCTGGTGCACCGCCGAGGTGGACAGGCCGGTGGCCTTGCCCAGGTCCGTGTAGCTCATCCGGCCGTCCTCTAGGAGCAGCTGGACGATGCGTTGGTCGAGATCCTCCACAGTGCGCAAACCTACCGGGTCGGGGACACCGGGGCGCACGGCGGTTGCGCACCCGCCCCGAGCCGAAGGGTGTGCCGGCGTCGAAGGCGACGAGCGGCAAGCGGCAAGCGGCAAGCGGCAAGCGGCAAGCGACGAGCGACAAGCGACAAGCGACAAGCGAGGGACGAACGCCGGAGGGTGAGCCCCTCCGGCCCGAGGGCGGGCGAGGAGGGCGACCGTCGGCGCCGGGTCAAGAGCGCACGGAGGCGAGCGGGCGGATCACAGTGGGACGGCAGGTGTCAGGCGGGCATGTGCCGGGTGAATGTGGCAGCCGGTGTGGCCAAGGACACACCCGGTGCATCACGGTGCACAACTCCGCAGGATTATGAGCCCGGATGGCAGGGAAGTGCTGGTTGTGGCCCTGAGCGACCACGCCGGGCCCGATCCTAGGGGGATCCTCATGCCTGCTACTGACCAGCGCGTGCTGGCCGCCGACGAGACCGACGATCCGACCGGCCGCGAGGACCTCGCGGTGGACCACGTGCCGGGCGGCGACCCGGGCGAGACCGAGGGCTGGGACATCTTCCGGGTCCACTGCCCCGAGTGCCGTCGCCCGATCGCCCTGGTGGCGGACGAGGAGCGGCTGCCGCAGCACGCGCTGCTGCCCACCGCCTGGAACCCCTTCTCCCCCGCGATCTGCCCCGGCTCGGGCACCCTCACCGACGACCTGGCCGAGGTGGAGAGCCCGGAGGACGACGAACCGACCGGGTTCGGCGCGCTGTTCAAGCTCCCGAGCGAACTCGACTGGCGCACCCAGCCGTTCTCGCACGCGCTGGTGCACCGCCCGGTGCGCGGCGCGGCGGTCGGCGTGGCCGCCCCGGTGAAGACCGTGCGGCCGATCGTCGCGACCGTGCCGCTGGCCACCATCCCGGAGCAGCGTCGGCGGCTCGCGCGTCGCTGACTCCCCTGGCCCGCCAGTGAATTGACGTTCCGTCAGGAAGTCGCCCCCGACCGCCGCTCCGCACCCTGGAGCGACGGCCGGAGGCCGTATCGGGGAGGGCCGCGGTCCTCCGTCCGGCCCCGGCTCAGCCCTTGGTGAGGTGGCGGCCGATCACCAGGCGCTGGATCTGGTTGGTGCCCTCGACGATCTGCAGCACCTTCGCCTCGCGCATGTAGCGCTCGGCCGGGAAGTCCTGGGTGTAGCCGTAGCCGCCGAGCACCTGGACGGCGTCGGTGGTCACCCGCATCGCCGCGTCGGTGCAGAACAGCTTGGCCATCGCCGCCTCCTTGGAGAACGGGCGGCCCGCGTCCTTCAGCCGCGCGGCGGCGAGGTACAGCGCCCGGCCGGCCTCGATCTGGGTGGCCATGTCGGCGAGCATGAAGGACAGGCCCTGGAAGTCGGCGATCGGGCGGCCGAACTGGCGCCGGGTGCGCGCGTAGTCAACCGCGAGGTCGAGCGCGGCCTGGGCGACCCCGATCGCGCAGGCGGCGATGCCGAGGCGGCCGGAGTCCAGTGCGGCGAGCGCGATCTGGAAGCCCTGGCCCTCCTCGCCGACCAGCCGCTCGCGGGCCACCCGGGCGCCGTCGAAGTGCAGCTGGGCGGTCGGGGAGGAGCGCATGCCCATCTTGTGCTCCGGCGGCGCGGCCGACAGGCCCTGCTGGGTGCCGGGGACCAGCAGGCAGCTGATGCCCTTCGGGCCGTCGGCGCCGGTGCGCACCAGCGCGCTGTAGAAGTCGGCCTGCCCGCCGTGGGTGATCCACGCCTTGGTGCCGTTCACGACGTACTCGTCGCCGTCGAGGTCGGCACGGGTGCGCAGGGCCGCCGCGTCGGAGCCGGACTGCGGCTCGGAGAGGCAGTAGGCGCCGAGCTGCTCCCCGGAGAGCATGCCGGGCAGCCACGTGCGGCGCTGCTCCTCGCTGCCGAAGGTGGCCAGCGCGTGGCAGGACAGGGTGTGCACGCTCACGCCGAGGCCGACGGCCAGCCAGCCGGCCGCCAACTCCTCCAGCACCTGGAGGTACACCTCGTAGGGCTGCTCGCCGCCGCCGTACTCCTCGCCGTACGGCAGGGACAGCAGGCCGGCCTCGCCGAGGGTCCGGAAGACCTCCCGGGGGAAGCGGCCGGCCGCCTCGTCCTCCGCCGCGCGCGGCTGCATCTCGCGCTGGACCAGGTCCCGGGTGAGGCTCAGCAGCTCGCGGGCCTCCTCGCTGGGCAGCTGGCGGTCCACGGCTTTCACGGGGGACGGGGTCATGGCGAGGGTCGCCTCCTCGATCGGGCGCCGGCCCGGGGTGGCGGGTGGTCCGGCGCGGTGTGGCAGGTCGGCCCGACCGGCACCGGGTTGCGGTGAACGGCCGTTCACAGGCGTGGCGAAGGCGAGTATGCCCCAAACCCGCGCTGCCGTCACGACCTGCACAGATCAACTGTCCGCAGTGGTGGGCTACGGCACCGTAGGGTTGACGATGTGGCTGCATCCGGAACCGCTCACTCCCTCTGTCCGCCCGTTCCCGCCGATCCGCCGACCGACCTCGGCGCGACCGGCGACGGCTCGGCGGACCTCGGCGCGACCGGCGACGGCGCGGCGGCGGCCATCGGTGCGGCCGACACCGCCGGGGCGCTCGCCCGGCTGGCCGCGGAGCTGCGCGCGCTGCCGCCCTCCTGCGGGCCGGTGCGGCTGGTCGCGGTGGACGGGCACGCCGGCTCCGGCAAGACGACCTTCACCGGGCGGCTGGCGGCGGCGCTCGGCGGGGCGCCGGTGATCCACCTCGACGACCTGGCCACCCACGCCGAGCTCTTCGGCTGGACCGGGCGGCTGCGCGAGCAGGTGCTGGAGCCGCTGGCGGCCGGCCGGGACGCCGAGCACCGGGTGTACGACTGGACGCTGCGCCGCTTCGCGGGCACCGCCCGGGTGCCGGCCGCGCCGGTGGTGCTGCTGGAGGGGGTCGGCGCGGGACGCCGGGAGGTCCGGCCGTGGCTGGCCCGGGTGATCTGGATGGAGTTGGACGCGGCCGCGGCCCGACGGCGGGGCGAGGAGCGGGACGGGCCGGAACTCGCCGGGTTCTGGGCGGGTTGGGCCCGCGCGGAGGCGGCGCACTTCGCCGCCGACCCGAGCCGTCCGCACGCCGCGACGAGGGTCGACGGGGTGACCGGACGGATCGCGCCGAGCACCGTCGGTGAAACTTCAACTAGGCCCTTGACCTGCGACATCACCAGGATCTAGGTTCTCCTCAGCTGCCGGAACCCACCGCTCCGGCCGCCTCGGACCCGGCGTCCCCGGCTTGTTCCCCCGTGAGCCGGGGGCGCCGTCCGGTCCCCTCCCCCGGCCTGCCGGGCCAGCGGTTTTTCGGCCATCCGACCGCTCAACCACCGTGTGCACGATCGCATTTGACCCTGCACGGCACCCTTCCGGATCAGCCCCGCGCCGGTACGATTCCCGGTAGGCGCATATGCGCCCCGGGGGCTCGACGACCACCGGCCCGGCTGCGCACAGACGATCCGCCGACCGAGCCCCGGGCCACACCGCGGGGGGCGTGAGTGACGACGGTGGACAGTTCCGACAGCACGGCCGGCGGTCCGGACCGACTCGCCGACCGGGCCTGGCAGCGTGCCATGGACGCCTACACGGCGGGCGCCTACGCCCGGGCCGAGGAGGAGTTCCGGGCGGCCGTCCGGCTCGACCCGGGCATGGCCGACGCCTGGCTCGGCCTGCACGCACTGCGCAGCGACACCTCGGCGGCACTGCTGGCCATGTACCGCAACCAGAACCGCTTCGGCGAGCAACGGCGGCTGCACCGGCGCCCGCTCAGTTCCTGGTACTGGCTGGGCTGGTGGGTGCAGCCGGTGCTGGAGGACACCCGCGACCTCGCGCTGGCGCACGCCTCGCACTGGCTGGACGGCCGCCACCTGGCCGAGCTGGACCGGGCTTTGGAGCAGTGCCCGGCGCCCAGCGAGGACCCGTCCGCGCAGTTCCTGTACGCCTGCCGGTCCTACCTGCTCAAGGACTGGGAGCAGCTGATCCGGGACACCGACCGACTGCTGGACGACCCCCTGCTCGGCATCGAGGCCGGGCTCTTCGCGGGCATGGCCCGGGTGCGGCTGGACATGTGCGCCCAGGCCCAGGCCCCGCTGGCGGCCTCGCTGGCCCGCTGCCGCTCCGAGCAGCCGCAGCGCAAGGAGCTGCGCTACTGGCTGGCCCGGGCGTACGAGGGCGCGGGGCGCAGCGCGGCGGCGCTGCCGCTGTACCGGGCGGTGCACCGGGCGGATCCGGCGTTCATGGACACCTCGGCCCGGCTGGCGGCGATCTCGGCGGAGGACTCGCTCGCGGACGGGCTGCTCGCCGACGAGCGCTCGGGCGGGCTGGACGGCGGCGGGTTCGACAACGGCGGCATCGACGGCACGGGACTGGACGGCGGCGGGCTCGACGGCACGGGACTGGACGGCGGCGGGCTCGACGGCACGGGACTCGACGGCGGCGGGCTCGACGGCACGGGACTCGACGGCGCGGGACCGGACGGCGGTGGACCGGGCGACGAGCCGGCCTTCCAGGACGACCCCGGGTATACCGAAAGCCCGCTCTACGAGGCCGAGTTCGGCATCGGCGGTACCCCGGCCGGCGGCGGGCCCTCGGTGGACGCCACGCTGGTGGACGGCCCGCTCGCCGCGCCCGAACCGGACACCGCCCTTGCGGGCAACGCCCCGCAGGCGGCCGGCGAGCGGACCGGCGGGGCGAGCGCCCCGGCCGGTCCCGCCGCGCCCTCACCGCTGCCGGCGCGCGGTGAGGCGCAGCCCCGGTCCGCTCCCCCTCCGGCGCCCCGGATCGCGGGCAACGAACGGGAGTTGGACGCGGCCCTGGCCGAACTCTCACTGATGGTCGGCCTGGAGCCGGTCAAGCGCCAAGTACGGGCGCTCTCCGCCCAGTTGAGCATGTCCCGACTGCGGGCCGAACAGGGCCTGCCGGTCCAGCCGCCGAAGCGGCACTTCGTCTTCTCCGGCCCCTCCGGCACCGGCAAGACCACCGTGGCGCGGATCCTCGGCCGGGTCTTCCACGCCCTCGGCCTGCTCTCCGGCGACCACCTGGTGGAGGCCCAACGTGCCGACCTGGTAGGTGAGTTCCTCGGCCAGACCGCGGTCAAGGCGAACGACCTGATCGACTCCGCGCTGGACGGCGTGCTGTTCATCGACGAGGCGTACAGCCTCTCCAACTCCGGCTACACCAAGGGCGACGCGTACGGCGACGAGGCGCTCCAGGTGCTGCTCAAGCGGGCCGAGGACAACCGGGACCGGCTGGTGGTGATCCTGGCCGGCTACCCCGAGGGGATGAACCGGCTGCTCGCCACCAACCCCGGTCTCAACTCCCGCTTCACCACCCGGGTCGACTTCCCCAGCTACCGGCCGAACGAGCTGACCGCGATCGGCGCGGCGCTGGCCGGCCGGGACGGCGACGGCTGGGACGAGGACGCCGCCGAGGAGCTGGCCAGCATCTGCACCCACGTGGTGCGCGAGGGCTGGATCGACGAGCTGGGCAACGGGCGGTTCATCCGCACCCTGTACGAGAAGTCCTGCGCCTACCGGGACTTGAGACTCTCCCTGCTACGCGAACCGCCTGGCCGGGAGGACCTGGCGACGCTGCGGCTGCCGGACCTGGTGCAGGCGTACGGGGAGCTGATCGACGGCCGGGGCTGATCCACCACCGGGGCTGATCGACGGCCGGAGCCGATCCACCGCCCGGACTGGTCCACCGCCCGGGCTGATGGACGGCCGGGGCTGACGACCGGCTCCCCGCCGGGGCTCACCCGTCGAGCAGCCGCGCCTCCCGCTCGGGGTCGAGCCCGACATTCGGCCGGTCCGCGCGCTGCGGGGCCTCGCCACCGATCGACCGCAGCCAGACCCAGGTGGACTCGACCGTCTCGGCGACCGGGCGGCAGCGCAGCCCGGCGTCGACCGCGCGGGCCACCGAGGCGCCGTGCAGGAAGTCGTAGAGCTCGCCGGGCGCCAGCCAGATCGGCAGCTCCGTCCACGGCTGCACGCCGGCCGCCACGATCCGCTCCGGGTCGGTCCAGCGCAGTTCGGCGTCCGAGCCGGTGGTCCGCACGCAGGCCTCCAGCAGGCCGCCCATGGTGGTGTGGCCGGCCGGGCTGACCACGTTGTACGGGCCGCTCAGCCGAGCCGCCACCGCGTCCAGGGTCCAGCCGGCGAGGTCGCGGCCGTCGATGTACTGCAGCGGCAGGTCGCGCGGGCCAGGGGCGAGCACCGGGCCGCCGCGGGCGATCCGGTTCAGCCACCAGGGCAGTCGGCCGATGTCCTCGTACGGGCCGAGGATCAGCCCGGCGCGGATCAGCAGGGCGCGCCCGCCGTACTCCTGCTCCAGGGCCAGCTCGGCGCCGCGCTTGGCCTCGGCGTAACCGACCTCGCCGGTGGCGTCGGGCGAGGCGGGCACCACCGGCGCCGTCTCGTCCGCCCCGGCGCGCAGTGGGTGGTCGTACACCGAGCGGCTGGAGACGTACGCGTAGTGGCCGACCCGGCCGTTCAGCCGTCGGGCGCTGTCGCGCACCGCGGCCGGGGCCCAGGACCAGGTGTCCACCACCGCGTCCCACTCCCCCGTACCGAGCGCCGCGAGGCCGTCCTCGGCGGTGCGGTCCCCGTGCAGCACCCGGACACCCTCGGGCGCGGGCTGTGTACCGCGGTTGAGGGCCGTCACCTCCCAGCCCCTGGCCAGCGCCTCCTCGGCGACGGCCCGTCCGACGAACTTCGTTCCGCCCAGCAGCAGCAGTCTCATGCCGACCACCCTGCAGTGCGGGTGGCCGGCATGGGAACCGTTGGCTGCTGTGGGCAGAATCGCCGTCGGCGAACGGGGCCGGTCAGGCCGTGGTGCGGTGGTCCGGGTCGTGCATCTCGCCGACCAGTTCCTCCAGCACGTCCTCCAGCATGACCACGCCGACCGTCCGGCCGTCCTGGTCCAGCACGGCGGCCAGGTGGCAGGTGGCCCGGCGCATCGCGCCGAGGGCATCGTCCAGCGGGAGGCTGCCGCGCAGCACCGTGATCGGCCGCCACAGCCGGGCCGGGACGGGCGCCGACGGGTCGTCCACGTCGAGGATGTCCTTGAGGTGGAGATAACCCAGGTAGCCGTGTCCGGCCGGGTCGCCGTCGGAGACCGGGAAGCGCGAGAAGCCGGTGCGCAGGGCGAGTTCCTCGACCTCGGCGGCGGTCGCCTTCGGGTCCACGGTGACCAGCTGCTCGGGGCGGAGCAGCACGTCGGTGACCGGGCGGCGGCCCAGCTCCAGGGCGTCCTCCAGGCGTTCCTGGCGGTCCTCGTCGAGCAGGCCGGCGTCCCGGGAGTCGACCAGCAGGTACATCAGCTGCTCGGTGGTGAAGACCGACTCGACCTCGTCCTTGGCCTCCACCCGGAACAGCCGCAGCACGCCGTTGGCGAGCGCGTTGAGCACCCGGATCACCGGGGCGAGCCAGCGGGCCAGCCGGTCCAGCGGCGGGCCGAGCAGGAGCGCGGCGCGCTCCGGGCCGGCCATCGCCATGTTCTTCGGCACCATCTCGCCGAAGACCATGTGGAGGAAGACCACCAGGGCGAGCGAGATCCCGTACGAGAGCGGGTGCATCAGGCCGGACGGGACGCCGATCGCGTGGAACGGGCCCTCCAGGAGGGCGGCGATGGTCGGCTCGGCGAGCGCACCGAGGCCCAGCGAGCAGACCGTGATGCCGAGTTGGGCGGCGGCCAGCATCGCGGAGACGTTGGACAGCGCGTGCAGCACCGTCCGGGCGCGCTTGTGCCCGGCCTCGGCGAGCGGCTCGATCTGGCTGCGGCGCACCGAGACGACGGCGAACTCGGCTCCGACGAAGAAGGCGTTGCCGAGCAGCAGCAGCACGGCGACGGCGAGCTGGAGCACCGTCATCGAACGTCCTCCCCGCCCTCGCCGAACCGGCCGGGCGCGCTGGTGCGCTCCACCCGGACCTGGCTGGTGCGGTGCCGGTCGACGCCGGTCACGGTGAGCCGCCAGCCGGGCAGTTCGGCCCGCTCGCCCACCGCGGGCAGCTTGCCGAGCAGATCGGAGACCAGTCCGGCCAGGGTCTCGTACGGGCCGTCCGGCGCGTACAGGCCGATCGCCTCCAGCTGGTCGAGCCGGGCTCGGCCGTCGGCCTCCCACGCGGGCAGGCCGTCGACGGCCGGCAGCGGGAGCAGGTCCGGGTGGTCGGCCGGGTCGTGCTCGTCCTGCACCTCGCCGACGATCTCCTCGACGATGTCCTCGACGGTGACGACGCCGGCGGTGCCGCCGTACTCGTCGACCACGATGGCCATCGGCTGGAGGCGGCGCAGCCGGTCGAGCAGCCGCTCGGCGGGCAGCGTCTCGGGCACCAGCAGCGGCGGCGAGGCCAGCTCGGCGACCCGGACCAGGCCGCGGCGGGCGGCCGGGACGGCGAGGGCGTCCTTGAGCGTCACGATGCCGGTGACCTCGTCCACGGTGTCGGCGTAGACCGGGAAGCGGGACAGGCCGGTGGCCCGGGTCAGGTTGATGACGTCCGAGGCGGTGGCGTCGCGCTGGAGGGCGGCGACGTCGATCCGCGGGGTCATCACCGACTCGGCGGTGAGGTCGCCCAGGCCGAGGGTGCGGACGAACAGGGTCGCCGACTCCTCGTCTATCGCGCCGGCCTTGGCCGAGTGCCGGGCCAGCGAGACCAGCTCGGCCGGGGTGCGGGCGTGCTCAAGCTCCTCCTGCGGCTCGATGCCGAAGGCCCGGACCGTACGGTCGGCGGTGCCGTTCAGGAAGCTGATCAGCGGGCGGCAGACGAAGGAGAAGGCCATGTGCGGGGCGGCGACCGCGCGGGCCACCTGGAGCGGGCGGGAGATCGCCCAGTTCTTCGGGACCAGCTCGCCGATCACCATCTGCACGACGGTGGCCAGCACCATGCCGACCACCACGGCGACGCCTCGGGCGGCCGAGTCGGGCACCCCGATGCCCGACATCACGGGCTGGAGCAGGGTGGACAGGGCCGGCTCGGCGAGCATGCCGACCACCAGCGAGGTGACGGTGATGCCCAGCTGGGCGCCGGAGAGCTCGAAGGAGAGGTGCCGCAGGGCCCGGGAAACCCGGCGGGACTTGACATCGCCGATCCCGGCGGAACGTTCCACCTCGCCGCGGTCGGCGGTCACGAAGGCGAACTCGGCGGCCACGAAGAGACCGTTGGCGAGGATCAGGAGCAGGGCGGCGAGCAACAGCAGCCAGGCGGTGATCACAGTGCCGCCTGCCTTCCGGGGAGCGGAAGCGAGGCGGCGCAGGTACTACCGGACGGATCGTCCATCGAGGGGGAGTGTCACTCCTCAGGTCGGTACGGTACTGGTCGTTCTGGGCGGTGCCGAAGTTTTGCCCCGCTTTTACCAGCGTAGACCATACCGGCGCGCCGGTAGGAAGCGTGTTCGCAGCCTCCGGTCAGAGCTGGGCGTGGTGCTCGACCAGGTCGCGCAGCGCCCGGGCGTCCGCGATCGCCCGGGCCTTGCCGACCCCGGACTGGATGCCGACCGCGGCGAGCGAGGTGCCGTCGGCCAGGTCGAGGGTGGCCCACGGGTCGCCCTGGCGGAAGTTGACCCGGACGATCTCGGCCCAGGACAGCCGGCGCCGACGGACGAAGTTGACCACCGTCACGCCCTCCGCGTCGGCGGTCACCCGCGGACGGGCCAGCATCAGGCCCGCGCCGGCGAACAGCACACCGCTGGCGATCATCATGATCCGGTCGTTGAGCTGCCAGTTCGCCGGGAGCAGCAGGGCCAGCACCACGAACAAGACGACGAGCACGGCGCAGACCGGCAGCAGCACCGCGCGGGTGCGGCGGGGTGCCCAGGTGACGGGGAACTCGACGGGCGGCGTGGTCACGTGGGGTCTCCGGTGGTTCTGGATGCGACAGCAGTAGGGCGGGGACGCCGACCGGCATCCCCGCCCTATTGAACCGTTCTTTACTCTCGGACGTGCGGGCAGGTCAGAGGCGGCAGGCGTGGATGTTGGTGACCAGGATCGCCCGGGCGCCGATGCCCCACAGGTCGTCCATGATCTGCTGGGCCTCCTTGCGGAGCACCATCGACCGGACGGCCACCCAGCCCTCGGTGTGCAGCGGGGAGACGGTCGGCGACTCCAGACCGGGGGTGAGCGCGACGGCGGCCCCGACCTTCTCGGCGCGGATGTCGTAGTCCATCAACACGTAGCGGCGGGCCACCAGCACGCCCTGCAGCCGGCGCAGGAACTGCTCGACCCGCGCGTCCTCGCCGGCGCCCTTGGGCCGGATCACCACGGAGTCCGAGATCAGGATCGGCTCGCCGAAGACCTCCAGGCCGGCGTTGCGCAGGCTGGTGCCGGTCTCCACCACGTCGGCGATCACGTCGGCGACGCCCAGCTGCACCGCGGTCTCGACCGCGCCGTCCAGCTTGGTGACCGTCGCCGTCACGCCGTGGTCGGCCAGGTGCTGCTCGACCAGGCCCGTGTAGGAGGTCGCGATCCGCAGGCCCTCCAGGCCCTGGACGTCCTTGACGTCCAGTCCCTCGGGGCGGGCGAAGCGGAAGGTCGACCCGGCGAAGCCGAGGGCGAGCACCTCCTCCGCGTTGGAGTGCGAGTCCAGCAGCAGGTCGCGACCGGTGATGCCGACGTCGAGGCGGCCGGAGCCGACGTAGACGGCGATGTCGCGCGGGCGGAGGAAGAAGAACTCGACGTCGTTGTTGGGGTCGACGAGCACGAGCTCCTTGGGGTCCTTGCGCTGGCGGTAGCCGGCCTCATGGAGCATCTCCGCCGCGGGACCCGAGAGCGAACCCTTGTTGGGGACGGCGATGCGCAGCATGGGAGGTTGCTTCCTTACCTGTCGGACCTGCGGGAGCGGGGGGCGTGCCAGTACGGGCACGGGCGTTCTAGAGGTACTTGTAGACGTCGTCGAGCGTCAGCCCACGGGCGATCATCATCACCTGAACGTGGTAGAGGAGCTGCGAGATCTCCTCCGCGGTCTGCTCGTCCGACTGGAACTCGGCGGCCATCCAGACCTCGGCGGCCTCCTCGACGACCTTCTTGCCGATCGCATGGACGCCCTGCTGGACGAGCTGCGCGGTACGGGAGGACGAGGGGTCGCCGGTGGCGGCCTTCTGCTGGAGCTCAGCGAAGAGCTCCTCGAATGTCTTCGAAGCCATGATGGGACTCACCATACGGCGTGCGGGCAGACGGACGGTAAACGGTCCCGGACCGTGGACGGTCGGCTGGACGTCCACGGTCCGGGACCACAGGAGTTCGCGTCAGAGCACGGAACGCAGCGTCACCGCGGTGGCGACGGCGGCGGTGACGGCCTCGTGGCCCTTGTCCTCGGCGGAGCCCGGCAGGCCGGCCCGGTCGAGTGCCTGCTGCTCGTTGTCGCAGGTCAGCACGCCGAAGCCGACCGGGACACCGGTGTCCACGCTGACCTGGGTGAGGCCCGCGGTGGCCGCCTGGCAGACGTAGTCGAAGTGCGGGGTGCCGCCGCGGATCACCACACCGAGGGCGACGACGGCGTCGTAGCCGCGCTCGGCGAGGCGCTTGGCGGCGACCGGCAGCTCGAAGGTGCCCGGGACGCGCAGGACGGTCGGCTCGGACACGCCCAGCTCCTTGAGCGCGCGGTGGGCGCCGTCCAGCAGGCCGTTCATGACCTGGTCGTGCCACTGGGCGGCGATCACCGCGACCTTGAGGTCGGCGGCGCCGTCGATGGTCAGCTCGGGGGCTCCGTGGCCGCTCATGTCTCTACTTCCTGTCCTTGCTCGGTACGGGGGTTCGGGTGCCTGCGTCGCACTCGCTACGGGTTCGGGTGCTTGCGTCGTGTCAGGAGCCGAGGCCGGGCAGGTCGTGGCCCATCCGGTCGCGCTTGGTGCGCAGGTAGCGCAGGTTGTGCTCGCCGGGCGCGATCTCGACCGCCTCGCGCCCCTTGACCTTGAGCCCGTGCTCGGTGAGCGCGTTCAGCTTCTGCGGGTTGTTGGTCAGCAGGGTGAGCGAGCGGACGCCGAGGTCCACCAGCATCTGCGCCGCGATGCTGTAGTCGCGGGCGTCGGCGGGCAGGCCGAGGTCCAGGTTGGCGTCGACGGTGTCCCGGCCCTGCTCCTGCAGCTCGTACGCGCGCAGCTTGTGGGCCAGGCCGATCCCCCGGCCCTCGTGGCCGCGCAGGTAGAGCACCACGCCGCGGCCGGACTCGGCGACCCGCTGCAGCGAGGCCTCCAACTGCGGGCCGCAGTCGCAGCGCAGCGAACCGAGGACGTCGCCGGTCAGGCACTCGGAGTGGACCCGCACCAGCACGTCCTCGCCGTCCGGCAGCCGTCCGTCCGCGCCGAGGCCGCCGGCCACCAGCGCGATGTGCTCGACGCCGTCGATCATGCCCTGGTAGCCGACCGCGGTGAACTCGCCGTGCACGGTGGGCAGGGCGGTGACGGCGGCCCGGTCCACGTGCAGCTCGGTGCGGCGGCGGTAGGCGATGAGGTCCTCGATGGAGATGATCGCCAGGCCGTGCTCGCGGGCGAAGGCCATCAGCTCGGGCAGCCGGGCCATCGTCCCGTCGTCGTTGACCACCTCGGCGATCGCGCCGGCCGGCGCCAGCCCGGCGAGCCGGGCCAGGTCGACGGCGGCCTCGGTGTGCCCGGGGCGGACCAGCACCCCGCCCTCGACGGCGCGCAGCGGGAAGACGTGCCCGGGGCGGGTCAGGTCACCCGGCTCGGTACCGGGGGAGGAGAGCAGCCGTACCGTCCGGGCGCGGTCGGCGGCGGAGATGCCGGTGTCCACGCCCTCGCGGGCGTCCACCGAGACGGTGTACGCGGTGCCCTTGCGGTCCTCGTTGACCTGGGTCATCGGCGGGAGCTTGAGGCGGTCCAGCTCTTCGCCGGTCATCGGGACGCAGATCACGCCGGAGCTGTAGCGGATGGTGAAGGCCATCAGCTCGGGCGTCGCGGCGGAGGCGGCGAAGACGAGGTCGCCCTCGTTCTCGCGGTCCTCGTCGTCGACCACGATCACCGCGCGGCCGACCGCGATGTCGGCGATCGCCCGCTCGACGGGGTCGAGCACGAACTCGTCGTCGGCGCCGCGGGCGGTGCCGTGGGCGCTGCCGCTGCCGGGGTTCTGGTTCTCGGTCATGCCGTGGCTCCCTGCGGGACGTTGGAGGACGTGACTCGCGGCTCACGGGTGCTCAGCCACCAGGAACGCAGGCCGAGCAGCACCAGGACGAAGTAGACGGAGTAGGTGAGGCCGGAGAAGGTGTAGCCGCTGTTGAAGGCGAGCGGGACGCCGACCACGTCGACCGCGATCCAGGCGAACCAGAACTCCAGCCAGCCGCGTGCCTGGGCGACCATCGCGGCGAGCGTGCCGACGAAGATGTAGGCGTCCGACCACGGGCTCCAGGACAGGCTGGGGTAGGCGGTGAACAGCAGCGCCAGGGCCACGGTGCCGACGGCCGTGCCGGCCACCAGGGCGGCCCGCTCGGGCCAGCTCGCGAACCGCACCGAGATCGTGCCGGTGTCACGGCGGCCGCGCCGCCACTGCGCCCAGCCCCAGGCAGCGGTGACGATGACGATCAGCTGCTTGCCGATCAGGCCGGGGACGTGGCCCCCGAGGTAGGCGGCGATCAGCACGGCACCGGACAGGAGTTGGACCGGCCAGCTCCACACCGAGCGGCGCCAGCCGAGCGCCAGACCGCCGAAGCCGAGCAGGTTGCCGATCATGTCGGCCCATTTCACGTGTTCACCGAGGACGCTGAACGCCTCTCCACTGAGCCAGCTCACTTGTTCTCCCCCGTGGTGTGGTCGGCGGCCGGGGCGGACGGCCCGGCCGCGCGGTCCGGCAGCTTGGTTGTCGCGTCGAGCAGGTCGATCGGCGGGTTGGGCAGGTTGGGCAGAGTGCGCGATTCGAGCAGCCGCTCCACGTACTTGGCGAGGACGTCCACCTCCAGGTTGACGCTGCCGCCGATGGCCTTCGAGCCGAGCGTGGTCAGTGCGAGGGTGGCCGGGATGAGGCTGACGGTGAAGCTGTCGCGGGCAGCCTCCACCACGGTGAGGCTGACGCCGTCGACCGTGATCGAGCCCTTCTCCACCAGGTAGCGGGAGATGGACTCGGGCAGCGAGAAGCGCAGCACCTCCCAGCGCAGGTTGCCGTCCGCGTCGCGCTCGCCGGGCTCGCGGCTCAACAGTCGTCCGGTGGCGTCGACATGGCCCTGGACCAGGTGGCCGCCGAGCCGAGCACCGAGCGCCATCGCGCGCTCCAGGTTGACCGGGGAGCCGGGCTCCAACTCGCCCAGGCTGGACCGGTGCAGCGTCTCCGCCATCACGTCGGCACTGAACTCGCCCGGCTGGTCGGCCAGTTGCTCAGCACTGTCGACGACCGTCAGACAGACGCCGTTGACCGCGATGGAGTCCCCGTGGCGCGCGCCGTCCCGAACCACCGGGCCACGCAGGCGGATTCGCGAGGAGTCGCCGATCTCCTCGATCGACACGACCTCGCCGAGCTCTTCGATGATGCCGGTGAACACCCGGGTCTCCTCGCGCTTGGGGCGCGGACTCCGGGGCGGCATGGGGAGATGACACGGACGGGCAACGGTTCGCAGTGCTGCCGACACGCCCCGTCGCCGGGGTGCCGAAGCCGCCGGGAGATCGCTCACCCGACCCGGGAGACACCTCTCCCGCCGCTCACCTGACCGTGGTCCGGTCCGGTACGTGATGGACCACGGGCACTGCTCTTCGTCCGCCCGCGCACGCCTCCCATCCGGACTTTAACCGTCGGTCCAGGAATTTCACCTGGTCAACCGGCCGCTGGCTGCGGACGGGTCGCGGACTGTAACCGCCGGTTCGGATTTTCACCGACCCCGGAGTGCGCTGAACGTCACTGCTGTTGACGTCATTGTGCCACGCGGGACGCGAGCCCAGGGAGAGTGTTCCGGTGTGGCCTGTTTCACGGCCTTGCGGGGAATGCGCGGCGGGGTGGTGGCGGCGGTCGCAGCGGCGACGGTGGTGGTGGCAGTGGCGCCGCCGTACGCGGAGGGTGAGGCTGGTGGTAGGACCGAAAGGTCCGCGGGACCGGGAGCCCGTACGGTTCGGATCCGTACGGCGCTGATCCGAACGGTTCCGAGCGGATCCGAACGGTTCTGATTCGTACGGCTCGGAGGCGACGACGATGAAGTTCATGGACGTCCATCACGGGATGGTCGGGATCACGGCGGAGCAGCTCAAGGCAGCCCACGCGGCCGACTTGGCGGTCGAGGGCGAGGAGGGCGTGCACTTCGAGCAGGCCTGGGCGGACCCGGATTCGGGCACGGTGTACTGCCTGTCCGAAGCGCCGTCCAGGGAAGCGGTGCAGCGGGTCCACGACCGGACCGGGCACCCGGCGGACGAGATCCACTCGGTGCCGTTGGCGATCTGACGGCCGCCGACCCGATTTGACGGCCGACCCGAGGGCCCAAGGGCTCTCGGCCGCGCTCAGACCGTGGCGGGTGCGGAGATCGACGTGAAGTGGGTGACCTCCGGGGGGTGCACGAGGTAGTGCAACTCGCCCTCCGACCAGACCGGCCGGATCCGCCACATCGGCCCGGCGTACCCGCGCAGGGCCTCCTCGTCGCGCCAGCGACTCACCACGAGCACCCGGTGCCCGCCCTCGGTCACCGAGCGCAGCAGCTCACCACCGAGGCAGCCGTCCGTCCGCCCCAACTGCGGCAACACCTGGCTGAGCAGGTGCGCGCAGAACTCCTCGATGCGATCGGCCGTGACCTGCCCGGCCCAGATTCTGACGATCACGGCCACCACCACCTCCGGCTGGCTGGAGCCCTTGGCCCCATTATGAGCGGAAAACCGCTGGTGGCGACGGGTATGGCGACTCTTTCACGGAGAGTTGGGGCAGCCGGGACCGGTGGTGCGGAGCGAGGCCTCCGCTAGATTCCCGGCATGACCCTCATACCGGAAGCCACCGCACCGTCAACCCCCGCGCCGGACGCCCCGAACAGCTTGTTCACCGCCCTCGCCGCGACGGCCCTCACCGACGCGGCCCAGCTGCGCGAGGTCTACGAGCAGCCCGGCGACCACGCGCGCCGCAAGCAGGTCGACCGGCTGCACGAGGTCGCCCAGCGGCTGATCGCCTGCGCCTCGCTGGTGTTCGTCGCCAGCTCCGACGCCGCCGGCCGCTGCGACGTCTCCCCGCGCGGCGGGCCGGCCGGGCTGGTCTCGGTGCTGGACGAGTACACCCTGGCCATTCCGGACGCCACCGGCAACAAGCGACTGGACACCCTGCACAACATCCTGGAGAACGGACGGGTCGGGCTGCTGTTCGTCGTCCCCGGTCGAGACACCACGCTGCGCGTCAACGGGCGGGCCTGCGTCTCCACCGACCCGGAGCTGCTGCGGCAGCTGACCGCCGTCGGCAAGCCGCCGCGCAGCGCGATCGTGGTCGCCGTGGAGGAGGTGTACGCGCACTGCCCGAAGTCGCTCCTGCGCGGATCGGCCTGGAAGCCGGAGAACTGGCTGGCCAAGGACGCCCAGCCGACCTCGGCGGAGGTCACGCTGTCGCACCTGCGGGACGACTCGCTGACCGTCGAGATGATCGAGCAGACGGAGCGGGAGGCGCTGCTGTACCGGTACGAGTAGGCGGGCGGGCGGCTGCGGACAGCTGCGAGCCCCACGTGGGCGTACGGCCCGGCCGCGTATGGGCATGCGGCCCGGCTGCGCGTGGGCGCGCGGCCCGGCCGGGCGGGTGCCGCGGCGACCGGTGCGCCCCGCCGACGGGCCCTGGCGGGCCCGGGGGCGGGGCGTCGGCGCGTCCCGGCCCGGGTCAGGCGGCCTTCGGGACGTCGACCACCGGGGCGCCGTCGGCCGCCCGCTGGACGGCCTCCACGCCCTTGTGGGCGGCGTCCTTGCTGACGTAGCCCTGGCCGGTGGCGACGATCTCGCCGTTGCCCGCCTTGAGCCGGAACCGGTACTTGCCGCCGGCGTCCTGGTAGACCTCGAACTTGCCCGACATCCGGGCCACCTCCTCGTGCGGCGCGGGTGCGCCGCGTCGATCCGTCCCCCTGCCCCCTCGCTGCACCGTGCGCCCGGTGCGGGGCGGGCGCACCCGGTCGGCCGCCGGACGGGTGACGCCGGGCCGAGCCGGGTTTGCGGGGGTGCCGGGGGCGCCCCCGGTGGTTTGAATGGACGGATGGACTGCGTGTTCTGTGCGGTGGTGTCCGGCGAGGAGCCCGCGCACCGGGTGCTCGACGACGGGACGGCCGTGGCCTTCCTGGACCGCCGGCCGCTGTTCCCCGGCCACGTGCTGGTCGTGCCGCGCGCCCACCACCGGACTCTGGCGGACCTGCCGGCCGGGGAGGTCGGGCCGTTCTTCCTGCGGGTGCAGCGGGTGGCGGCGGCGGTCGAGCGGGGGATGGGCGCGGCGGGCAGCTTCGTGGCGGCGAACAACCGGATCAGCCAGTCGGTGCCGCACCTGCACGTCCACGTGGTGCCGCGCAATCCGAAGGACGGGCTGCGCGGGTTCTTCTGGCCGCGGGGGAAGTACCCGGACGAGGCGGGGGCGGCGGAGGTCGCGGCGAGACTGCGGGAGGCGCTCGGGGAGGGCGAGGGGTAGGAGGGCGGGGAGGACGAGGGGGCATCGCTCTCGGGGCCCGACAGCCGTACAACGCGGGGCGCGGCCGGGCGGATCGGGGCGTGCACCCCGGGGAGCGTCCAGGGCGGTCGAACTCATCTTCCGGGCGGACGACTTCGCAGGTCGCGGGCGCCTAGGCTCACGCCCATGAACGAACTCGCCCGCCTCGTGGAACAGACCGCCGACCGGCTCTCGGACCGGCACGTCGGCGCGGTGGTCGCCGGGCTGGCCGGCGGCGCCGTGGAGATCCACGGCGTCGGGCGGACGAGCCCGGGCGGCGGGGTGCCCGGGGCGCACACGCTGTTCGACATCGGGTCCGTCAGCAAGGTGTTCACCTCGCTGGTGCTCGCGCGGCTGGCGCTCGACGAGACGGTACGCCTCGACGAGCCGCTCGCGGAGGTGCTCCCCGGGCCGGCGACCGCCCCCACCCGGGGCGGGGAGGCGATCACGCTGCGACACCTCGCCACCCACACCTCGGGTCTCCCCCGGCTCCCCCGGGGCATGATGCTGCGGGCCCTGCTCCGACCCGACAGGCCCGACCCGTACGCCCACTGCACCGCCGGGCGCATACTCTCCGGGCTCGCCCGGACGCGGCTGCGCTCCGTCCCCGGGCGCACCTTCCGCTACTCCAACCTCGGCGCCGGGCTGCTCGGGCTGGCCCTCGCCCACCGGGCCGACACCGGGTACGGGGAGCTGGTGGCGCGCGAGGTGTGCACCCCGCTGGGGCTGGCGGACACCTGCCTGCAGCCGGACGCCGAGCAGTCCGGGCGGCTGGCGCGCGGCCACGCCGCGGGCGGGGGTCCGGTGCCGTCCTGGGACTTCGCGGCGCTGCCGGGCATGGGCGGGCTACGCTCCACGGCCGCCGACCTCGCGACCCTCCTGCGGGCGCAGTTGGCCGCCGACCGCGAGCCGGACGCGCCGCTGACGCCCGCGATCCTGCTCACCCGGGAGACCCGGCACCGGGTCAACCCGTTCGCCTGGACGCACCTCGGCTGGCTCGGCCACCGGCTGCACGCCCAGCAGGGCAGGCACCTGCAGCTGTGGCACAACGGGGGGACGGGCGGGTTCAGTTCCTTCGTCGCCTTCGACCCGGAGCAGCAGGTGGGGGTGGTGGTGCTGGCCAACACCCGGCGGTCGGTGGACCCTGCGGGCACGGCGCTGCTGCGGCGGCTGCAGGTCGGGTTCGGCGCGGCGGGGCGCTGACGGGGCGGGGCGCGTTCGGGCGGGTGCGTTGGGCCTCCTTCCTGTCCGTGTGACGACTTCGCGGGCTGCTGCCTGTCGCTGACGCCCTGACGTCCCGGCGCCCTGACGTCCCGACCTCCTGGCGCTCCTGCCGCCCCCTGGCATGAGGGCGGGCTGGCACTGGTCGGGGCCGACGGCGACGAGCGGCTGCTGCCGTGGGGGCGGATCGAGGCCGCCGAGTACTCCCCCGGCGGGCGGCGCGGGGAGCCCGGGCGGGGCCGAACATGGGCCGCCGGCGCGGACGAGCCGGTGCTGCTGGCCCAGTTGCACGGGATGGCGGAGCTTGTCCTGGAGGTGGACGAGCCCTTCTCCCCCGGTTTCCGGGCCGCGCTGCACGAGTCGCTGCGCACCGGGGGGAGCGTCCGGTTCGCCCGGGGGCGGCTGACGGTGACGGTCGGCGGACTGGTGCACCGGCCCCCGCGTCCGCTGGGCCCGGCGGAGGCCCGCCCGTGGGCGGAGGTGCCCTCGGCGCGGGCCTCCGGGCCCTCCGGGCCCTGATGGGGCGCAGCGGCGTCGACCCGGCCCTGGTGAACGAGGCCTTCGCGAGCGTCGTCTTGGCCTGGCCTGGCCTGGCCTGGCCGCAGGCGATCGACCGAATCCGCCTGCCCGGACCGACCCCCTAGGGGGCGAAGCCGGTCCCTCCCGGAAGGGATCAGTACACCGCCGAGCCGACGTCAACTCCCTTGTCCGCGGCCTACCGTCACTCACATGAGCCGACAATCGAACCGACTTCGCACCAGCACCGCCGCCGCGGCGGCGCTGCTGCTCGCCCTGCCCCTGTCCGTCGCCGCCGCCGCACCGGCCCTGGCCGCGCCCGCCACCCCGGCCTCCGCTCCGGCCTCCGTCACGGCGGCCGTTGGCGGCCCGGCCAGCGGCACCGCGCCGAGCGCCCTCCACCTCGAACTCCCGCGCCCGACCGGGCCGTACGCCGTCGGGCAGGAGGTGCTGCACCTGGTCGACCAGCACCGGCCGGACCCGTGGGTCCCCTCCGCCGGGCCGCGCCAGCTGATGGTCACGATGTACTACCCCGCGCACGCCGGCACCGGCACCCCGGCCCCGTACATGACGGCCGCGGCCGCCCGGATGCTGCTGGACAGCAAGCTCCCGGGCAACACCATCCCGACCGAGTCGGTGACCAACACCCGGACGTGGTCCAGGACCGACGCCCGCCCCCAGGGCGGCCACTTCCCGCTGGTGGTCCTCTCCCCCGGCTTCACCATGCCGCGCACCTCCCTCACCAGCCTCGCCGAGGACCTGGGCAGCCGCGGGTACGTGGTCGCGTTGGTCGACCACACCTACGAGAACACCGGCACCACCTTCCCGGACGGGCAGACGCTCCCCTGCGTGGAGTGCGGCAAGCTCACCACCCCCGAGGCCTGGAAGGGCCTGGACGAGAGCCGGGCGAAGGACGTCTCCTTCGTCATCGACCAGTTGACCGACCGGCCCCACCCGGCCTGGCGCCACGCCCGCATGATCGATCGCGACCGGATCGGCATGGCCGGGCACTCCGCCGGCGGCGCGGCCAGCGTCCCGGCGCTGCTGACCGACGACCGGATCCGGGCGGGGGCCGACCTGGACGGCACCATGGACTACGAGGTGCCCGAGTCCGGCATCGGCGGCAAGCCGTACCTGATGATCGGCCACCCGCTGCCCGACGGCGCCGAGGACGGCAGCTGGACCGACAGCTGGCAGCGGCTCGACGGCTGGAAGCGATGGCTGACCTTCGACGGCACCGACCACGGCAGCTTCACCGACTTCCCGCTCTTCTTCGAGGGGCTCGGCCTCCCCCAGGGCCCGGACACCACCATGACGGGCAAGCGCGCGGTCGACCTCACCCGCCAGTACGTCGCGGCGTTCTTCGACCTCCAGTTGAAGGGCCTCGACCAGCCGCTGCTGGACGGCCCGACCGCCGCCAACCCGGAGGTCCGGTTCCACTCCTGACCGGCACCCGGCTCCCCCGGAGCCCCCCGAGGCCGCTGGCAAGCTGCCGGCGGCCTCGTCGGCACCCCGTCAGGCCGCTGCGGCCGAGGCGATCGGTTCGAGCAGCAGGTGCGGGCGAACCAGGGCGCGGGAGACCGGGTCCTCGCGGTGACCGCCGGTGCGGGCCGGGTTGGGGCGCATGGCGACCTCGGTCGGTGGGACGGGTCCGCCGCCGCAGGTCGGGCAGGCGCCGATGAGGTCCAGATCAGTGCCGCAGACGACGTGCGCGAACAGGTGGTGCGGGCCGCCCGGGGTGGCGTGCCGGCCGCCCCAGCGGCTCAACTGGTAGAGCGGTCCCCAGAGTTCGAGGCCGACATCGGTGAGCAGGTAGCCGTGGCGCAGCGGCGCCTGCTGGTACGGCTCCTTGCGCAGCACCCCGGCAGCGACCAGGGCGTTGAGACGCGCGGTGAGGACGGCGCGCGGGATGCCGAGGTGGGCGAGGAAGTCGTTGAAGCGCTGCACGCCGTAGAACGCGTCGCGGAGGATCAGCAGGCTCCAGCGCTCGCCGATCACCTCCAGGGCGCGGGCCAGTGCGCAGTCCTGCAGTTCGTAGTCGGTTCCCAGCGCCATGCGGGCCAGCGTAGTCCACTGTCGAGGCGGGTTCAATGAACAGACTTGAGGTGGTAGCGTCTTGCCCGCGAAGGTTCATTCACCAGACTCAATGGTCCGCCCTCCGGAGGGAACACCCATGTCCCCCGCACCACCCGGCTCCGCCACAGCCGTACGGCCCGGCGCCACGCTGGCCGTCACCGCGGCCGCGACCGCCCTGGTCACCGTCGCCTACACCGCCCCCACCGCCTCGCTCGCCGCCACCGCCCAGGCCGCCCACCTCGGCGCCTCGGGCCGCACCTGGATCCTCACGGGCACCCTGGTCGGCATCTCGGCCCTGCTGCTCACCGCCGGCAGCGCCGCCGACGACCACGGCCGCAAGCGGGTCTTCACCATCGGCGTGCTGCTGTTCGCCGCCGCCGAGGCCCTGGCCGCCCTCGCCCCCGGCGGCGCCGTCTACCTGACCGCCCGGGTCCTGCTCGGCATCGCCTCCGCCGCGATCCTGGCGCCCGCGCTCGGCCTGATCAGCCACGCCCATCCAGCCGGGCCCGGCCGGATCCGGGCGCTCGGGATCTGGGGCGCGGCCGTCGGCCTCGGCATCGCGGTCGGGCCGGTCTACGGCGCGCTCGTCCAGCAGTGGGCCGGCTGGCGCGCAGTCGGCGGCGGACTCGCCGTGGTCTCGGCCGCCGTGGCCGCCGGCGCCGCCGCCTGCCTCACCGAATCCTGGGCCGCGCGGCCCCGCCCGCTCGACCCGTACGGCGTGCTCACCCTCGCCGCCGGAACCACTCTGCTCATCGCCGGACTCGCCGAGGGCCGCAGCGGCTGGGGGCGGCCCACGGTGGTGACGCTGCTCGCGGGTGGCGTGGGGCTGCTCGTCGCCTTCGTGGTGGTCGAGGCCACGGTCCGCGAGCCGATGCTCGACCTGGCGCTCTTCCGCAGCCCCGGCTTCATCGCCGCCACGGGCGGCGCCCTGTTCACCGGGCTCTCGCTGGTCGGGTTCATGAGTTACCTGCCCACCCTGCTCCAGGGCGTGCTCGGCCTCTCCGGCCTGGCGGCGGGCGGTGTGCTCGCCCTGTGGTCCGGCCTGTCCGTGGTCGCCGCACTCCAGGCCCGACGACTCGCCGCCCACCTGTCGGCCACCACTCAGGTCGCCCTCGGCCTGCTGATCTGCGGCCTCGGCGAGGCCGGACTGTACGGGCTCACGCCCGGCTCCTCCTGGCTCCGGCTGGCGCCCGGCCTGGCGGTGGCCGGCCTCGGCAGCGGCGTCCTCAACGCGGCCCTCGCCCGGCTCGCGGTCAGCAGCGTCCCCGCCCACCGCGCCGCCATGGGCTCGGGCGCCAACAACACCTCCCGCTACATCGGCTCGGCCCTCGGCGTGGCCGTGACGGTCGCCGTCGCCGGCTCCGCCCACCCCACCACCTCCGGCCCCGGGGCCGCGGCCGACGCCCTGGCCACCGGCACCGACCGCGCTGTCCTGGTCGCCGCCGCCCTCTGCCTCATCGGCGCCGCCCTGGCCCTCGCCGCCCGTCGCGCCACCCCGCCCCCACAGCCCGCACCCCCCACCCGGATACCCGCCACCGCCGCCCGCTGACCCGCACCGGCCCCGCCGACTTCCCCGTGTGCAGCGAAGCTCCCAAGCGCGCAGGGCACGAAAAGCCAGCAAGGCTGAACACGGGAAGTCGAACCGGCCGACTTCCGATGCACCCCACAGCTCCTCCAGAACCCACCCGGCCCCGGCGGCATCCGCTCGCACCTCGCCCCGCCGAACACAGGAAGTCGGAGCCGCCGACTCGCGCGCGCAGCAGTCGGCTCCCCGCCGGGGGCAAGCGCCACGCGCTGCGCGGACGGACGCGGGAGGCCGGACCCGCCGGCTTTCCGTGCGGGGGCGGGGCGGTGGATGGGCCGCCGGAGTGGCGGGCGGGGGCTGCTCGGGAGGCGTGGGGCCGGGCGGGGTGTGAGGGACGCGGGGCGCGGGGGGCACGAGGGGCGGGGCGCGGGGGCTGCGTGCGAGGATGGCAGGGCTGGTGGGAACGAGCTCCGGGCGGTTCTCTGGCCATGGTGGACGACGACGCGCAGCGCCGGGGGGAGCCTCAGCAGGACGCCCTGCTGCTGGTTCCGATCGCCACGGCGCTGATCGAGGCCGACGGGCGGATCCTGCACTGGAGCGGCGACGCGGAGGCACTGCTCGGCTACCCGGCGGACGAGGCGGTGGGGGCGAAGGCGGCCCGGCTGCTGACCTCCGACGAGCAGCGGCCCGAGGTGCTGGAGCTGTTCCGGGAGATCCTGGCGGGCCGGGAGTGGTCCGGGGTGTTCCCGGTGCGGCACCGGGACGGGCATCTGGTGAACCTGGAGTTCCGCACCCATCCGGTCCGCGGGCCCGGCGGGGTGCCGCTGGTGCTGGCGGTGGCGTCCGAGGTGACGACCTTGCGCCGGATCCAGTCGGACCTGGCCGTGCTGGACGGTTTCTTCACCCAGTCCCCGGTCGGCATGGCCGTGTTCGACACGGAGTTGCGGTACGTCCGGCTGAACGAGGCGCTGGCCCGGGCCAACGGGCTGACGGTCGGGGAGCACCTGGGCCGCCGGCTCACCGAGGTGCTGCCGGGGATCAACGGCGCCGAGGCCGAGGCGGTGATGCGGCAGGTGCTGACGAGCGGCCGGCCGGTGGTGGACTTCCGTTCGCACGGCCGCACGCCGGGGAATCCGCAGCGGGACCACGCCTGGTCGGCCTCGTACTTCCGGCTGGCGGACCGGGGCGGGCGGGTGCTCGGGGTGAGCGCCACCGTCATCGACATCACAGGGCGCTACCGCGCGGATGCGCGGGCGGCCCGGGCGCAGGAGCGGCTGTCGCTGCTGGTCGACGCGACCGCCTCGATCGGCACCACGCTGGACCTCCGGCAGACCGCCCGGGAGCTGGCCGATGCGATGGTGCCCCGGGTCGCGGACCTGAGCGGGGTGTTCGCGCTGGAGGCGCTGATCGCCGGGCGCAATGTCGAGCCGCCCGTCCCGGACGCCCCGCAGTCGGTCCGCCGGCTGGCGCTGACCTCCGCCGATCCGCTCTACCCGGCCGAAGCGCTGCCGGTGGATGCGGTGTACGAGCTGCCGCCGGACTCCCCCTACGCCCGGGCGCTGATCACCGGGCGGACGGTGGTGGTGCCGTCCTGGGAGCTGGCGCCGCTGGCCGACGGCCTGAGCGAGAGCCGCCGCCGGGCGTTCCTGGGCGACCGGTCGCGCTCGGTGCGGATCACCCCGCTGGTGGCGCGCGGCACCACCCTCGGCATGGTGGTGTACTCGCGGCGCGGCGAGCGCGAGTCCTTCGCGGAGGCCGACATCACCCTGGGTGACGAGCTGGCCTCCCGGGCGGCCGTCGCGATCGACAACGCCCGGCTGTACCTGCGCCAGCACCAGACCGTGCTGGCCCGGCAGCAGGCACTGCTCGAGGCGAAGGCCGCGCAGGAGCGGCTGGCGCTGGTCAACGCGGCGTCGGCGCGGATCGGCACCACGCTCGATCTCGACCGCACCGCCCATGAGTTGGCCGAGGTGGCGACGCCCCGGCTGGCCGACACGGTGGTGGTGGAGGTGCTGGAGGAGCTGGTGCGCGGCGAGCGGGAGGTCCGCGCGCCGAAGGACGGCTCGGCGCTGCTGCGGCGGATGGCGTTCCACTCGGTGCGCGGCTCGACGCTGACGCCGATCGCCCGGCTGGGCGGGGTACACCGCTTCCTGCCCGGTTCGCCGTACGCGTGGAGCCTGGCGCACCGGCGGCCGGTGCTGGTGCCGCGGATGGACGAGGAGGGGATGGCCTGGTTCGCCGACGATCCAGTGCGCATCGCCGCGGTACGGGAGCAGAACGTGCGCTCGTTCATGGTCGTGCCGCTGATCGCGCGCGGCAATCCGGTCGGTGTCGCGGGCTTCTACCGGACCCTGGTCGAGCGCCCGTACGAGGACGACGACCTCACGCTGGCCGGGGAGTTGGCGGTCCGGGCGGCGGTATCGATCGACAACGCCCTGCTGTTCACCCGGGAGCGCGACGCGGCCGCCGCCCGGCAGCGGGCGCTGGACGAGGCCTGGGCCGCCCAGCAGCGGCTGGGTCTGCTGAACGAGGCCAGCAACCGGATCGGCACCACGCTCGATCTGCACCGCACCGCACGGGAGTTGGTGGACGTGGTGCTGCCGCGCTTCGCCGACTTCGTCACCGTGGACCTGCGGGACGCGGTGCTCGGCGGTGAGGAGCCGGAGCCGGTGCCGAAGGTCGGACCGGTGCTGATGCGGGCGGTGGCGGTCGGGGAGACGGCGCCCGACGGCAGCATGACGGCGGCCGCGGACCAGGTCGGCGAGACCTCGCAGTCGGCCGAGGTGTACGCCCAGAGCCTGCGCACCCGGCGTTCGATCCTGGTCTCCGAGGTGACCGAGCGGGAGTTGCGGCGGATCGTCGCGGCCCCGGACCGGGTGGAGCCGGGGCTGGCCGCCGGGATCCACTCGTACCTGATGGTGCCGCTGGTGGCGCGCGGACTCGTACTCGGCGGCGCGGAGTTCATCCGCACCCACAATCCGGTGCCGTTCGGCCCGGCGGACCGTTCACTGGCCGAGGAACTGGCCGCGCGCACCGCGCTGGCGATCGACAACGGCCGGCTCTACCGGCGGGAGCGGGACACCGCGCTGACCCTCCAACGCAGCCTGCTACCCCAGGAGATCCACCGCACCCTCGGCCTGGAACTCGCCTACCGCTACCTGCCCAGCAGCGTGGTCAGCGAGGTCGGCGGCGACTGGTTCGACGTGGTACCGCTGTCCTCCGGGCGCGTCGCGCTGATCGTCGGCGACGTGATGGGCCACGGCATCCGGGCCGCCGCCACCATGGGCCAACTGCGTACGGTGGCACGAACGTTGATCACCCTGGAGCTGAGCCCGACCCGGGTCCTGCACCGGCTGGACGAGGCCACCGCAGCCCTCGGCGAGGACCAGTTCGCCACCTGCGTCTGCGTGGTCTACGACCCGGCGGACCGCAGCTGCACCGCCGCCGGCGCCGGCCACCTGCCACCCGTGGTCGCCGACGCCGAGGGCAACGCCCGCCTGGTCGAACTGCCGGCCGGCGCGCCGCTCGGCGTGGGCGGAGTCCCGTTCGAGAGCGTCGAGTTCACCCTCCCCGAGCAGGCCATCCTGACCCTCTACACCGACGGGCTGGTCGAGCGCCGCGGCCACGACCTGGACGAGGGCCTGGACCTGCTCCGCCGTACCGTCGCCGACCGTCGCCGCTCGCTGGAGCAGACCTGCGACGCCGTCCTGACCCGGCTCACCGGGCCCACCTCCGAGGACGACATCGCCGTCATCATGGCGCAGGTCCGCCCGGCGGGCGCCGACCGGATCGCCGCCCTGCCGCTCACCGGCGACCACGCGATGGTCGCCCACTCGCGCCGCTTCACCCGCGAGACGCTCACCACCTGGGGACTGGCCGAACTCACCGACTGGGCCGAACTGTTGACCAGCGAGTTGATCACCAACGCCCTGGTGCACGCCGGATCGCCCACCCAGCTGCGGCTGTTCTGCGACCGGGTGCTCACCGTGGAGGTGGCCGACCGGGAGAGCGGGACGCCCCGGATGCGCCAGGCCCGCACCGAGGACGAGGGCGGGCGCGGCATCCACCTGGTCAACGAGCTGGCGCACCGCTGGGGCAGCCGCCGGACCGGGGACGGCAAGGTGGTCTGGTTCGAACTGGAGCTGCCGCCGGACTTCCCACCTGCGTGAACAACTGACGGCTGTCGGCCGGCACCCGGGGTTGTTGGCCGCCCGTACGGCCCCCGGGCTTTGCTGGTGCCACGGCGGGACAGCCCCGGCCGGACGGACCACAGGAGCCCACCATGCAGCAGACCGACGCCCGCACTGTCGTCACCGAGTACGTCACCCGGCTCGCCGCCGGTGAACTCGACGCCGCCATCGCCCTGTTCGCCGAGGACGCCACCTGGAGCTACCCGGGCAGCCTGGAGCTCTCCCGCACCTGGCGCGGCAAGCAGGAGATCTTCGGCGACTTCCTCGGACGGGTCGGCACCCTGTTCGCCCCCGACGGCCTGCCCGTCCTCACCCTGACCGGCGTCCTCGCCGACGGCCCGCGGGCGGTGGCCGAGTGGACGGCCGTCGGGACGGCCGCCGACGGCGCCGCGTACGAGAACCACTGCCTGGGCGTGTTCACCGTGGAGAACGGCCTGATCACCGCCGTCCGCGAGTACCTGGACACCGAGCTCGTGGCGCGCACCCTGCTGGCCTGAACGGCGCGCGCTGCGGAGCCCAGCCGCGACTCAGTCCGGCAGCAGCAGATTGACGTCGCCGAACTCGTGCCACAGGTAACGCCGTTGAACCGCCTCGCGATAGCAGGACGCCAGCAGCGGGCGGCCCGCGACGGCGGCGAGCATCAGCAGGTGGGAGGCGCGCGGCTCGTGCCAGCCGGTGAGCAGGCCGTCCACCGCGCGGACCCCGCGCTCCGGGGTGATGACCAACTCCGTCCAGCCGTCCGCCTCCTGGAGGGTGCCGTCCGGTGCGACCGCCGACTCCAGGGCGCGGACGACGGTGGTACCGACGGCGATCACCCGCCCGCCCCCGGCGCGGACGTGGCCGACCAGCCGGGCGGTGGCCGCCGGGACGTGGAAACGCTCGGCGTACGGGGCCTCGTGGGCCTCCGGCGAGGCCACCCCGGCGTGCAGGGTGATCGGCGAGACCAGCACCCCCCGACCGGCCAGCCGCGTCACCGTACCGGGCGTGAACGGACGGGCGGCGCTGGGCATTTCGCTGCTGCCGGGGACGGTCGCGAAGACCGTCTGGTAGGCCTCGATCGGCCAGTCGCGGTCCACGTAGCCGTACCGGATCGCCCGACCGTGCAGCTCCAGGTAACGCAACAGGGGTGCGGGCAGGTCCAGTTCGGCGTACCAGAGGCGGCCGGTGAAGGACTGCACCAGCTCGGCCACGCCGCCCGCCGGCAGCGCGACACGCAGGCCCGGGCGGGCCGGTGACACCCCCGGTGGGTAGTAGGACGCCGCCCGGCCCGGCTCCACCCGGCGCAACTCGACCAGGTGGGCGCCCTGTTGGTCCGGCTGGGCGGAGGACAGGTGCAGCGCGACCGAGGTGCCGTCCGGCAGCCGTCCGGGCAGCGCGGCCGGGAGGGTGGCCGAGTTGTTGACCACCAGGAGGTCACCCGGGCGCAGCACCTCGGGCAGGTCGGCGAACCGGCGGTGCTCCACCGCGCCGGTGGCCCGCCGGCCGACCAGCATCCGCACGCCGTCCCGGGATCCGCCGCGCGCCTCCGCCGGTGCGCGGGCGGAGAGTTCGGGCGGGACGGTCACGTCGAGACCCAACTCGGCCAGGGTCGTCATCGCCCACCCCGGTCGGCCGCCGGCACCGCGGCCAGGTCCTCGGCGCGGTAGCGGCCGGAGGGGGTTCGGTCGCGCAGCAGGCCGAGCAGGACGGGCGCGATCTGTTCCGGCAGCGGCTCGCCGGAGATGTCCTCGCCGGGGCTGGCCTCCAGCAGCATCCGGGTGTTCATGCTGCCCGGGTCGACCGCCCAGACGCGCAACTCCAGCTCCTCCCGGGCGAGTACGGCGGTGGCCAGGTCGAGCGCGGCCTTGCTGGCGCCGTAGCCGCCCCAGCCGAGGTAGGGCACCACGGCGGCGTCCGAGCTGATGTTGAGCACCGCGCCGGAGTGGGCGCGCAGTTGGGGCAGGACGAGCTGGGTCAGCGCGATCGGGGCGAGCGCGTTGACCTCGAAGACCTCCAGCAGGTCCGGCAGCGGGAAGTCGGCCAGCCGGGGCAGCGGCTCGCTGCCCGGGGCGGCGGCGCCGTTGAGCGTACCGGCGTTGTTGACCAGGAGGCTCGCGCCGCCGAGGCGCTCGGCGGCCTCGGCCAGGTGGGCCCGGTGGTCGTCGTCGACGATGGAGCCCGGCAGGGCGACGACCTCGGTGACGGCGGCCAGGCCGGCCGCGGCGTCGGCGAGTTCGGCCGCGCCGCGGGCGGTGATCACCAGGCGCCAGCCCTCGGCGGCGAGGGCGTGGGCGAGGGCCAGCCCTAGGCCGCGGGAGGCGCCGGTGACCAGGGCGACGGGGGCGGGTGCGGTGTGCGCTGCTGCGTTCATGGCCCAACGATCGCGCCGCGGCGCCGTCGGCGGATCGGCCACCGGTACCGGGACCGGATCCTCCGTTCGCCCTAGATCGTCGGCCGGACCTAGGACCGGGCCTGGCCTGGGCCTAGGACCGGGCCAGGCCTGGCCTGGCCGGGAGCCCGGCCTGGTGGGGAGGGGAGCCTGGCCGGGCCGGGAGTCAGGACGGGAGCCCGGTCAGGCCACGGTCAGCCTCCGGCCCGCCAGCCGGACGGGTCGGTCCAGGCGGCGAGCGTGCGGCGGCTTTCGAAGCGGCGCTCCCGCCCGGTCAGCGGGTCGGTGAACTCGATGGCCGAGGCGAGCAGTTGCAGCGGCCGGCGGAAGTCGTCCGGGGCCGGTTCGGGCAGCACCACCGGGTACACCGGATCGCCGAGGATCGGGAGTCCCAGCCCGCTCATGTGCAGCCGCAGCTGGTGGGTGCGCCCGCTGAGCGGCCGCAGCCGGTAGCGGGCGAGGCCGTCGCGGTGCTCCAGCAGGTCGATCCGGCTCTCGCTGTTCGGCGGCGCGTCCAGCTCCCGGGCGGCGATCACCCCGCGCTCCTTGACGATGTGGCTGCGCACCGTGCGCGGCAGGCTCAGCTCCGGGTCGTACCGGGCGACCGCCCGGTACTCCTTGCGCACCTGGCGGTCCCGGAACAGCGTCTGGTAGGCGCCGCGCTCCTCGGCCCGGACCACGAACATGGCCAGGCCCGCGGTGAGCCGGTCGAGCCGGTGCGCGGGGCTGAGCACGGGCAGGTCGAGGTCGTGCCGCAGCCGGGACAGCGCCGTCTCCACCACGTGCCGGCCGCGCGGGGTGGTGGCCAGGAAGTGTGGCTTGTCGACGACCACCAGGTGCTCGTCGCGGTGCAGCACCACCAGCTCGAAGGGGACCGGCACCTCCTCCGGGTGGTCCCGGTGGAACCACAGGTGCGCACCGGGGCGAAACGGTTCGTCGTAGGCGATCGGGCCCTGCTCGCCGACGATCTCGCCGTCGCGCAGTGCCGTCTCGATCCGCGCCGCGGCCACCGCGGGCAACCGCTCGACCAGGTGGTCCCGGACCGTCGGCCAGTCACCCTCCGGCGGCAGCCGCAGGTGCACCGGGTCCACGCCGCGGCGCTGCGGGAGGGGTGAGGTCGGGCGGTGGCTCTTGCGTCTCATCTCCCGGCCAAGGGTAGTGCGCGGCCCCGTCGGGCCCGCGCCGAGGTGCTGACCCGGGGCCGGGCGGGGAAAGTGGTTCGAAGGCCCTCGGGGCCCGAAGCATCTTCGATTCCTGGAGGAATTCGCGTGAGCGCCGACGGCCCGGACGGGCTTCCGCCGCTGCACCTGCCACGGCGGACCCGGCTGCTGCTGTACGGCGCCCTCGTGCTGCTGGTCGCCGCCGTGGTGGCGGCCCTGGCGCTCGGCCCGGGCGCGACCCTGTCGCCGCTGCTCGCCGTGGCTCCGGTGCTCATCGGTGCCACCACCCGCAAGGCCCGGGTACCGCTGCTGGTCGGTGCGGCGGCACTGCTGGCGGTCGGCGTACTGGAGTCGACCAACACCGTACTGCCGCTCTCGGTGCGGATCAGCGTGCCGGTCACCGTGCTGGCCGCGACCCTGGCCAGCGCGGCCAGCGTGCTGCTGGTGGCGGCCCGGGAGCGGGAGCTGTACCAGGTGCGGACGGTGGCCGAGGCGGCCCAGCGGGCCCTGCTGCGACCGCCTGCCGAGCGGATCGGGCCGCTGCGGCTGGCCGTGCGGTACGTCGCGGCGACCGCCGAGGCGCGGATCGGCGGGGACCTTTACGCCGTGGTGGAGACCCGCTTCGGGGTGCGGATCCTGCTGGGGGACGTACAGGGGCACGGGCTCCCGGCCGTGGAGACGGCGGCGGACGTCCTGGGGGTGTTCCGGGAGGCGGCGCGCACCGAGCCCGACCCGGGGCGGCTGGCGGAGCGGCTCGACGCGGCGCTCACCGCCCGGCCGGGCGACGGGCGGTTCGCCACCGCGCTGCTGCTGGACGTCCCGGCCGGCCGGGAGCCGGTACGGGTGGTGAACTGCGGGCATCCGCCCCCGCTGCTGCGCCGCGCGGGCAGGGTGGACGAGCTGGCGCCGGCCGTGCCGGCGCCGCCGCTGGGCCTGCGCGAGCTGACCGGGCAGGACTACTCGGCGAGCCGCTTCGATCCGAGCCCGGGCGACCTGCTGCTGCTCCACACCGACGGGGTGTCCGAGGCCCGGGACGCCGACGGCCGGTTCTACCCGCTGGCGGAGCGGCTTCCCGGACTGCACGGCAGCAGCCCGGCGGACCTGCTGGACGCCGTGCTGGCGGACGTCCGGGGCTGGGTCGGCGACCCGGGGCTGGCCGACGACGCGGCGCTGCTGGCGCTGCGCTGGGACCACTGAGGCGGCCGGGGCGGGAGTGCGGGCTCGATTGTCAGTGGCGCGTGCGAGGCTTCACCCACAGTCGACCAGGCATCGATCGTGCGGGTCGGCCGCGTGCGCGGGTGCACCGGTGAACGGGTGGACGCGTGGACGCGTGGACGGGCATTCGGCCCGGCCGCTGGTGGGAACCGACGAGGGGAGCGTGCCATGGCGAAGGCGAGCGGGTCGTTCACGGTGACGGCGTTCGAGCCGGAGGAGACGGAGCAGCACGAGGCGGGCTCCGCCTTCGGCCGGGTCAGGATCGCCAAGACCTTCACCGGCGGGTTGAGCGGGCACGGCGAGGTGAGGATGCTGTCCGTCGGCGACGTGTCGGGCGGGCCGGCCTCCTACGTCGCGGTGGAGCACGTGACGGGCGAACTGGACGGGCGCGCCGGCTCGTTCGTACTCCAACATGCCGCCTGGGACACCACCGGGGTGACGATACGCGTGGTGCCGGGCACGGGGTCGGGCGAACTGGCCGGGATCACCGGCGAGTTCCGGCTGACCGTCGACGAGTCCGGCACCCACACCTACGTGCTGGCGTACGAGCTGGGCTGACCCCTGCCCAGTTCGCCCGGCGGGCACGGCACGGCGGGTGAGCCGAGTGTCACAGCACGGGCTGGGTCGCCTCCAGCCGCTGGATCGCGGCCCGGACGGCCGCCGTGAAGCTCCAGAACAGCGGCAGCGTATTGGCCGCGCGGTCGAACCGGTCGTTCTTGCCCGGGGCGAACATCGCGGCCCGCAGTTCGGTGGTCAGCTCCAGCTGGGCGCCCATGCCGAGCATGCTGCGGTTGCAGATGTTCTCCGGGGCGATGCCGGCGATCTCCTCCTCCCCGGAGGCGGTCACGGCACGGATGCCCGCCGTGGCGAACTCCTCCATCAGGTACTGACGGAAGGCGGAGTTCAGGCCGCCGACCAGTACGGCCCGGGCGCCCGCCTCCAGGCCGGCCCTGGTGGCGGTGCAGCCGTGCAGCGACAGCACATTGAGGCTGCCGGAGCACATCGCCCGCGCCACGGTGTCGTCGCAGTGGGTCGAGGTGACGTGCAGCGCGCCGTTGTCGGTGGCTCGCAGGCCCTCGAACATCCAGAAGTCGTGCACCGGCCCGCCGGGCGGGGTCGGGGCAAGGCCGACGGGGTGGTAACCGGCCACGGCCAGGCACAGTTCGGAGGTGCCGCCCTCGATGCCGCCGCCGTGCGGCGCGATGACGGTGGTCCGGACGGGGGCCGCGCGGTCCTGCGGGCTCTGGTCGTCGATCAGGTGCCGGCGGTAGCGGCGGCCGTAGTCCACGCCCTCGGTCAGAGTCGGGTCGGCGTAGAGCGCCGTGTTGGAGGGATAGCTGTCTGCGGCGCTCGCGGGGCTGCCGCCCACGGCAGCCCCGAGGGCGCTGAGGGCCGGGGCCGCGGCGAACGCGGCGATCAGGGTACGACGGTTGATCACGATCGGGATCATGGCAGGAGGTGGGAGATAGGTAAAGTCGGAGCAAAGTCGCGGCCGGGGCCGCATCCGGCGCGGCGCGGTCGGCCTGATCGTGTGACACCGGCCCGACGGGCGCGTGCCGCGAGCGCCGGGCGCCACTCCACACTGCCACGATGATGCGATCAGTGCACGATCGGCATCGGAGGGTGGCACATGCCCGGAACAGCAACTGCCCCTACGGTTACGGCCCGTACGCCGGCGACGGTCGAGGAGGTGGTCGGCCGGCTGCGGGAGATCGCGGCGGCCCTGCCGCTCTCCGACGGAGTGGCGGTCTTCAACCGGCTCTACCTCACCGTCACCGAGGCGGTCCGCGACCGGCTGGCGGACGGGTACTTCGCCGATCCACCGGCGATGGCCGAGCTGGACACGGTGTTCGCCGGGCGGTACCTGCTGGCCGTGGACAGCGACGCGGCGGGGCAGGAGCCGCCCGCCTGCTGGCGGCCGCTGTTCGCGCTGCGCGCCCACCCGGGCGTGCACCCGTTGCAGTTCGCGCTGGCCGGGATGAACGCCCACATCCAGCACGACCTGCCGCTGGCGGTGGTGGACCTCTGCCGCCGCCGGGGTTGCGCGCCCGCCGAGGTCGAGCGGGACTACCACCGGATCAACGGGGTGCTGGCCGAGGTCGAGGCGGTCGCCCGGGAGCAGCTGCTGCCCGGGCCCGAGCTGCCGGAGTGCGCCGGCCTGTTCACCCACGCCGGGCCGCCCACCCCCACCGGCCCGCCCACCCCCGCCGGTCACCTCGACCACACCGGTCCGCTCGCCCACCTGCTCGGCACCTGGTCGGTCGAGGCCGCCAGGGAGGGGGCCTGGTCCGCCGTCCAGGCGCTCTGGGAGCTGCGCGCGCTCCCGTCCGCCACCCGGGCCTTCGACGCGGCACTGGACGGGTCCGTCGGGCTGCTCGGCCACGCCCTGCTGCTCCCGCTGGTGCCCTACGAGAGCCGCAGCGATCACCGCGTCCATTGCGACCACGGCGCCCACCACAGCCACGGTGGCCACCAAGGCCACCAAGGTCACCAGAGTCACGACAGCTCCCAGAGCCAGCCCGGGCACCCCCGGACCGGCACCCCGGAGACGGCCGCGGCCGTCCGGCCCCCCGCGACGGGGGCCCGGACGGCCGACGGTACGGACGCCTGCTGTGCCTGATCAGGCCCAGCTGGAGTGCAGCGGCTTGCCCTCGGCGTAGCCGGCCGCGCTCTGGATGCCCACGATCGCCTTCTCGTGGAACTCCTCCAGGGTGTTGGCGCCCGCGTAGGTGCAGGAGCTGCGCACACCGGCCACGATCGAGTCGATCAGGTCCTCCACGCCCGGGCGGGCCGGGTCGAGGAACATCCGGGAGTGCGAGATGCCCTCCTCGAACAGCGCCTTGCGGGCCCGGTCGTAGGAGGAGTCCTGGGCGGTGCGGTTGCTGACGGCGCGGGCCGAGGCCATGCCGAAGCTCTCCTTGTACTGGCGACCGTCGGCGGCGGTCTGGAGGTCGCCCGGGGACTCGTAGGTGCCCGCGAACCAGGAGCCGATCATCACGTTGGAGGCGCCGGCGGCCAGCGCCATGGCGACGTCGCGCGGGTGGCGCACACCGCCGTCGGCCCAGACGTGCTTGCCGAGCCGACGGGCCTCGGCGGCGCATTCCAGGACGGCGGAGAACTGCGGGCGGCCGACGCCGGTCATCATCCGGGTGGTGCACATGGCGCCGGGGCCGACACCGACCTTGAGGATGTCCGCGCCCGCCTCGACCAGGTCGCGCACGCCGGCGGCGGAGACCACGTTGCCGGCCACGATCGGGATCCGCGGGTCCAGGCCGCGCACCGCGCGCAGGGCGCTGATCATGCTCTCCTGGTGGCCGTGCGCGGTGTCGACGACGAGCACGTCGGCGCCGGCGTCGATCAACGCCTTGGCCTTGCCCGCGACGTCGCCGTTGATGCCGACGGTGGCGGCGATCCGCAGCTTGCCGTTCGCGTCCACGGCCGGGGTGTACAGGGTGGCGCGCAGCGCGTTCCTGCGGGTGAGCAGGCCGACCAGCTTGCCCTCGCCGTCGACGACCGGGGCGAGCTTGCGGTGGGCCTCGGTGAGCTTGTCGAAGGCGGTGCGCGGGTCGGTGCCCTCGTCCAGCAGCAGCAGGTCGCGGGACATGATGTCGGCGAGGCCGGTGAAGCGGTCGACGCCCTGGCAGTCGGACTCGGTGACGACGCCGACGGGCTTGCCGTCCTCGACCACCACGAGGGCGCCGTGGGCGCGCTTGGGCAGCAGCGAGAGGGCCTCGGCGACGGTGGCGCCGGGGGCCAGGGTGATCGCGGTGTCGACCACCAGGTGGCGCTGCTTGACCCAGGAGATGACGTCGGCGATGACCTCGGTGGGGATGTCCTGGGGGATGGCGACCAGGCCGCCGCGGCGGGCGACGGTCTCGGCCATCCGGCGGCCGGCGATGGCGGTCATGTTGGCGACCACCAGCGGGATGGTGGTGCCGGTGCCGTCGTTCGAGGAGAGGTCGACGGCCTGCCGGGAGCCCACGGAGGAACGGCTGGGGACCATGAAGACGTCGTCGTACGTCAGGTCGTACGAGGGCTTGAGGTCGTTCAGGAAGCGCATGAAGGGGGGCTCTCCGGCTGGGGGAAGGTACACCTCGGGTGCGGTTGCGGCGATGCCGCCGGGGCGCACTCGGGCGCCCGGCACCCAGCATTCGATTCTCCGTGAGGGCGGGGGCAAATGCCAGTTCGAGGAGCATTGCTGGGGGTGTGCACAAGCCATGATCAATGCTCCGCGCGTAGACATGTGTGATCCTCCAAGGCCCCGGCCCCGGCTCCGGCTTTCGCCCCGGCCGGGGCCGCTCCCGTAGCATTCAGGCGGTAACGGCGAGGCGAGTGGGAAAGCGGCACCAGGCGTGAGCATCGAGCAGACGGACATCGAGCAGGGTCTAGGCGAGGAGGAGATCGACTACGGTCCTGGTCTCGACCCCGAGCGGCTGAAGCTCTGCCTGGAGGTGCTCGCCGAACTCGACGAGCTGCACGTCGACCACCCGGACGCGATCACCGTCCGCCAGGCCGTCGGCGGCATATTCCGGACCCTCAAGCAGCGCCGCCGCCAGGAGACCCGGGCCCGCAAGACGGCCAACGACCGCGAGGTCACCGCCCGAACGGCCACCGGCGCGCCGTCCCGGATCGACGACGAGACGGCCGGCGCCTTCGGCCTGACCACCGTCACCACCACCGAGATCGCCGGCATCCTGGAGCGGCCGCGCTCCTGCTACACCTGCAAGACCCGCTACGTCGAGGTCGACGCCTTCTACCACAACCTGTGCCAGAAGTGCGCCGTCCTGAACCGCTCCCGCCGGGACGCCCGGGCCGACCTCACCGGCAAGCGCGCGCTGCTGACCGGCGGCCGGGCCAAGATCGGGATGTACATCGCGCTGATGCTGCTGCGCGACGGCGCCCACACCACCATCACCACCCGCTTCCCCAACGACGCGATCCGCCGCTTCACGGCGATGCCGGACAGCGCCGAGTGGATCCACCGCCTCAAGATCATCGGCATCGACCTGCGCGACCCGGCCCAGGTGATGGCCCTCGCGGACGAGGTCGCCGCCGACGGCCCGCTGGACATCCTGATCAACAACGCCGCGCAGACCGTCCGCCGCCCGGCGGAGTCCTACCGCGAGCTGGTCAACGCCGAGGGCGCCCCGCTGCCCGCCGGCGAGCTGCCCCAGTCCACCACCATCGGCCGGTTCAACAGCGGCAGCGTCGACCTGCCCGCCCTCCCCCACCAGGCGAGCGACGGCGGGCAGCGGCTGGCCGCCGAGGACGTCACCTCGCTCGCCCTGGTCACCGGCTCCGCCACCCCGGCCCGGATCGAGGCCGGCACCGCGATCGACGCCGGCGGCCTGGTGCCCGACCTCGCGCCCACCAACAGCTGGGTGCAGACCGTCAGCGAGGTCGGCCCGGTGGAACTGCTGGAGGTCCAGCTCTGCAACTCCACCGCGCCGTTCATCCTGATCAGCCGGCTGCGCCCGGCGATGGCCGCGTCCGCGTCCCGCCGCAAGTACGTGGTCAACGTCTCCGCGATGGAGGGCGTGTTCCACCGCGGCTACAAGGGCGCCGGCCACCCGCACACCAACATGGCCAAGGCCGCGCTGAACATGCTCACCCGCACCAGCGCGCAGGAGATGTTCGAGTCCGACGGCATCCTGATGACCGCCGTCGACACCGGCTGGATCACCGACGAGCGGCCGCACCCGGACAAGATGCGCCTCGCCGACGAGGGCTTCCACGCCCCGCTCGACCTGGTCGACGGCGCGGCCCGGGTGTACGACCCGATCGTCCGCGGTGAGGCGGGCGAGGACCTCTACGGCTGCTTCCTCAAGGACTACGAGCGCGCCAACTGGTAACCGTCCCGGCACCACCAGCCCCAAGGAGAACCCGAGTTGACCACCGCACCGCTGCTCGGCGCCGGGATCGTCGTGCCCACCGGGGACGGCCGGGTGCTGCTCGGCCGCCGCATCACGGCCGGTGAGCCGCCGACCTGGAGCCTGCCCGGCGGAAAGGTCGACCCGGGCGAGTCCTTCGAGCGGACGGCGGCCCGCGAACTCGCCGAGGAGACCGGGATCGTGCTGCCCGAGGCCGGGATGCGGGTGCTCGCCGTGCACCTGGACCACGAGCTCGGCCGGCCCCGGCTGACCGCCGCCGTGCTGGCGCCGCCGAGCCTGGCCGAAGCGCTGGTCACCGAGCCGCACGCCTGCGCCGGCTGGGAGCGCTTCCCGGTGGACGCGCTGCCCGAGCCGATGTTCTACCCGTCCGCGCTGGTGCTCGGCAGCTGGCTGTCCGGGCTGGACGACGTACGGCGGGACGGGACGGACAGCTACCCCGTCGCCCGCTGATCCGCGCGACGGATCCACGGGCGACGGGGTGGTCGACTCCGCTACAGGACTGAGCCGGTGCAGGACTGAGCCGGTGCGGGACTGAGCCGGTGCGGGACTCAGCCGGTGCGGGCCGCCTCCGGCCCGGTGATCCGCCGCAGCAGCGGCAGGGTGGAGGCGATGATGCCCAGTGAGGCGGCCAGTCCGAAGCCGGTCAGCCCGTAGTAGCTGAGGTCCGGCGGGACCAGGCCGTAGCCCATCTGCGACCTGAGGAACATCGCCGCCGCGGCGAAGCCCGTCCCGATCGCGAGCGCCGAGACCACCAGCAGCGGCAGCGCGCTCTCCAGCCCCACCACCCGGCGCAGCAGCCGCAGCGGCGCGCCGGTCAGCCGCAGCATCGCGAACGGCCGTCGGCGGTCGGAGAGTCCGGCCACCACGCTGACCGCGAGACTGCATCCGGCGATCGGCAGGGTGGTCAGCAGCACCACGTTCGCCAGCTGCCGCCAGCTCTGGAGCTTCTTCTGCCCCTCGGAGGACCAGTCCTCGGCCAACCGCGGCTCGTAGGTCGGGAACTCCTTCATGAACAGGGTCCGCAGCTGTTCCTTGGCCGACTCGGAGCCGTCGGTGGTCGCGTAGAGCATCCGCACCGGGAGCCCGGCCACCTCCTGCGCGGAGACCGCTGCGGCCGGCCACTCGTGCTGGGAGGCGTCCAGCAGGTCGACGAACTGGTACGGGTCGACCGCCGCGACGGCGGCGCCGGGGGCGCAGTGGCCGACCACGGGGGTCTGGGCGAGGTCCGCGCAGCTCACCAGGCTGGGCACGAACCGGCGCTCGCCCCGCTGGTACGCGCCGGCCCCGGCCGGGTTGTCGTGCACCAGGGCGATCCCGCGGAACCCGGGGACGGCCCGGGCCCGCGCCAGCACGCCGTCGGGCACCGCTGGCAGGACCGACGCGTCCTCGCGGTTGCCGAACGGGGTGGCCACGATCGCCTTGCGCACCGAGGGGGCGCCGTTCAGCGTGCTCTGGTTGGCGTTGATGGTGCCCATGATGCCCAGGGTGCCGGTGGTCACGAACAGCGCCAGCACCAGTCCGGCGACCGAGCGGAAGCCCGCCCGGGGGTCGTCCGAGAGGCGGCGCATCGCGATCAGCGAGGCCGGCCGGCTGGTCCGCCGGGCCACCGCCCGGGCGGTCGTCAGGGTGAGCCAGGGGCCGGCGATCACCAGGCCGAGCATCACCAGCACGAAGCCGCTCAGGTAGGCCAGCGACTGCCCGTCGGTGGTCTTCGGGTGGTTGCCGACGACGTAGCCGAGCTCGGCCAGGCCGGCCACCAGGGGGCCAAGCCGCCAGGGGCTCGGCGGCTTCGGGGTGACCCGGCGGGAGACCCCGAGCGGCGAGATGGTGACCCGGCGCAGCGCGAACCGGGCGGCGAGCGCGGCCGCCAGCGGCACGCCCAGCACCACCCCGGCCACCTGCGGCAGGGTCAGGCCGAGGTCGGCGGCGAAGAAGCGGTCGCCGGTGAACGGCACGTCGGCCACCACCGGCTTCAGCGCGGAGTACAGGCCGAAGCCGACGGCCGTGCCGATCAGCGCGGCCACCGTGGACTCCACCGCCGAGATCACCGACACCTGGCCGGGCGTCGCGCCCACCAGGCGCATCGCGGCGTAGCGCTGCTCCCGGGTGGCGGCGGACAGCCGGGTCGCGGTGCCGATGAAGATCAGCACCGGGAAGATCATCGCGGCGGCCACCACGGTGAGCAGCAGGACCATCCGGTCGCCGTGCACGCCCCCGCCGTAGCAGTCGTACGCGCAGTCGGTGGGCAGCACGGTGGCGATGCTGGTGACGGTGTGGGCCCTCGGCAGCACCTTGACCTCGTCGGCGGCGCGGCCGATCACCACCGCGAGGGTGTCCGGGGAGGGCAGCGCGTCGTCGCCGAGGGTGCCGACGAGCCGGCCGGGGAAGCGGTCGCCGAGTTCCACGGCCGGGGTGTCGCTCAGCAGCTTCTCCAGCGCGGGCGAGGCGTAGTACTCGCCCGGGGCCGGCAGCTTGCTCAGCCCCGGCACCACGGGCGAGGTGGGACCGGTCGGGGCGAGCTCGGCCCGGAAGACGGTCTTGCCCCGGTAGTAGTCCATCCGGGCGCCCCACCAGAGCGGGTCGGCCGGGGCGGCGGCCGTGGCGCCCTTGACGCCGGTGTTCATCCAGAGCTGCCGCGCGTTGGCGCGGTCGATCGCGTTCATGCCGGCGAACGTGGACAGCAGCAGCCCGACCCCGATCGCGACCGCCGCCGCGATCATCAGCAGCCGGGCCACCGCCTCCCGGCCGCCGCTGACGGCCAGTCGGAGCGAGAAGACGATCACGGGGCCACCGATCCGGTGGAGAGGGTACGGGCCTGGCCGTCGCGGACGATCGCCTCGCGGTCGGCGCAGGCGGCGACCCGCGGTTCGTGGGTGACCAGGATGACGGTGGTGCCCTGTTCCCGGGCCGAGGAGACCATCAGTTCCATCACCTGCTCGCCGGTCAGCGAGTCCAGCGCGCCGGTCGGCTCGTCGGCGAACAGCACCTCCGGGCGGGCCACCAACCCCCGGGCCAGCGCCACTCGTTGGGCCTGTCCGCCGGACAACTCGCCGGAACGGCGCCGCTCCAGGCCGTCCAGGCCGAGCCGGGCGAACCAGGGCCGGGCCTGGGCCAGGGCGGCGCCCCGGCGGACACCGTTCAGCAGCAGCGGCAGGGCCACGTTCTCCTCGGCCGTCAACTCCGGTACCAGCTGGCCGAACTGGAAGACGAAGCCGAACTTGTCCCGGCGCAGGGCACTGCGCCGGGACTCGGCCATGGTGTCCAGGCGCTGCCCGTTGAACAGCACCTCGCCCGCGTCGGGCACCAGGATGCCGGCCAGGCAGTGCAGTAACGTCGACTTGCCCGAGCCGCTGGGGCCCATGATGGCGAGCACCTCGCCGGCCTCGACGGACAGGCTCGCTCCGCGCAGCGCGGGCGTCTCGCCGAAGGCGAGGGCGATGTCGCGGGCCTCGATGACGGTGGTCATGCGCGCACCTCCGCGGCCAGGGCGTCGAGCCGGGCGACGGTCAGGTCGATCCAGCGCAGGTCGGCCTCCAGGTGGAACAGTCCGTGGTCGGCGAGCAGGGCGTCCACCAGCGGGCCGGAGCGGCGCAGTTCGGTGAGTTCGCGCATCCGGCGCAGGTGGGCGGCCCGCTGGGTGTCCAGGTACAGCTCGGCGTCGCGGCCCAGCAGCAGGGCCAGCACCACCTTGGTGAACAGCACGGACTGCAGGGTGGGTTCGGGCGCGACCGGCTCCTGGAGCCAGGTCTCGAACTCGGTCGCCCCGGTCTCGGTGATGACGTAACGCTTGCGCTCGGGCCCGTCACCGGGCTCGGCCTCACCGGCCATCACCTTGCCGTCGCGGGCCAGTCGGCCGAGGGTCGCGTAGACCTGGCCGTACGGCAGGGGCTTTCCCCGGCCGAAGAAGGAGTCGTAGTCACGCTTGAGGTCGTAGCCGTGGCTCGGCTCCCGCTCCAGCAGTCCAAGGAGGGTCAAAGGAACACTCATGAGGAGGACCATACACCAGGGATATACACCGAGTGTATAGCTGGCGAGAATACGCCGCTGACCTGGTGAGACGTCAACTCGTGCACAGGGGCGGGCGGGAGACGGCCGTACGACCGCCTCCCGCTCCGCACCACGGCCCGGCACCCCCACGGTCACCGGCCCGGAGCCGCACCCAGGCACGGAGGGCGCGGCCGGACTCCAGCCTGCCCCGCCGGAGCGCCGCCGCCGAGGGCCGAACGTCCCGGCCGACGGGGGCCCACGGCACCGGAAGCGTGACCCACTCTTGTGCGAGGAGGGCGGTCGGGTGGAGATTGGGTGACGAAACCCCGTACGCGCCCGCGTCCCTGAGGAGGCCCCAGCGTGTCCAGCGCACCCCGCCCGGCCCGGCCCGCGTCGCTCCCGCGGCGAACCGGCCGTCAGCTGCGGCGGGCCTTCGGTGCCCGGCACGAACCGTTGGCCCGCTCCCTCGACCGCTCCCGCGCCCGCGCCTGGCTGCTCACCCTCCTCGGCGGACTGCTGGCCGCCGCCCTCTCCGCCGGTGGCGCGCTGCTGCTCTACCGCGCCACCGCACCGCAGGCCGCCGCCGACAACGCGCGGCTGCACCGGATCGACGCCGTGGTGACCGCCACCGCCGACCACGCCAGCCACTCCGGCAGCCGGTTCTCCGGCGGCTACGGCAACCGGGCCGACGTCCGGGCCACTTGGAGCTACCCCGGCGCCACCCCGCACACCGGCACCGTCGAGGCCCCGACCTCGGCCGTCGCCGGCAGCGTCGTCCCGGTCTGGGTCGACCCGGCCGGCAACGCCACCGCTCCCCCGGTCAACCGCGCTGCCCTCGCCGTCTCCGCCGCCTGCACCGGCGCCGGCGCCCTGCTCACCCTCGCCGCCCTGCTCACCCTCGCCCTGCGGCTGCGCCTCCAGGCCCTCGACCGCCGGGCCGAGGAGGACTGGACCGCCGGCTGGGCCCGCCTCGAACCGCTCTGGAGCGGCCGCGCGGGGCACCGCCGGGAGGAGTGACCGGCGCGGGCGGAGCGGAGTGACCCGCGGGCGCGAAGCGGAGTGACCGGCGCGGGCGGAGCGGAACGGCGGACGCCCCCGACCCAGAGCCTTCGGAACAGGCCTCAGCGGCGTTCCGTCCAGCCCGGGGCCGGGGTGGGACTGGCGGCGTGGTGGGTCAGGATGGCGACGGCGATCAGGAGGACGAGCGCCAGGGCCAGGGCGACGGTGACCGTGGCGTGGAGGACCAGGGCGGCGCCGAGGAGCGCTCCGGCGAACATCCAGCCGGCCGAGGCGACCCGGCGGGGGCCGGTGCGGTCGGCGGCGAGGGCGGTGATGGTCATGGTGAGCACGGTGGTGGTGAGGTCCGGGACCTTCAGCGAGCGGACCACCGCGTTCTGGCCGCCCATGGCGAGGGCGAGCAGGCCGATCAGGGTGTAGCGGGCGGGTTCGGATCCGTGGCCGGCCGCCGCCGCCAGGACGGTGCTCCCCGCGAGGAGCACCGCCTGGGCGGCGACGGCGACGGTCAGCAGTCGGCCCCGGTGGCCGGGCAGGTGCCGGGCGAGGTGGCCGCCGACCAGGGCGCCGAGCAGGAAGGCGGCGAGGGCGGCCAGTGAGGCGGTGGCGGACAGTCCGGGGGCGCCGGCCAGGGCGAAGCCGAGGAAGACCACGTTGCCGGTCATGTTGGCGACGAAGACGTGCCCGAGTTCGAGGTAGCTGACCGCGTCCACCACCCCGGTGACCAGGGTCAGCACCAGCAGCATCGGCACCAGCGGGCCGTGCTCGGGGTCGGCTTTCAGCATCGGGCGGCCTCCCGGAAGGTTCGGCTGACGGACCTTCCGTTCTACCCCCTCGGCGTGCTCAGGCGAGTGCCGGGCCGCTCGGGTCGTCCGAGTCGTCGTCCAGGTGCCAGTGCAGGTCCCGTACGCCCGGCTCCAGCGAGAGTCGGCTGACGACCTGCTCCAACGCGGGGGCGACCTGGCCGGTGATCGCCACGGTGGCCCGCAGGCTGGTGGCGTCGCCCTGCTCGGTGCGGCGGACCCGCAAGCCGGTGGGGGCGAGGCCGGAGGCGGCCAGGGCCTGGAGCAACAGGGCCCGGATGTGGGTCTCGGCCTTGCGCTCGCACTCCAGGTGGACGGTGGCCCGGGAGGTGGAGTCCGGGTCGCTGCCGGACTGCGGGGAGCGGTCGAGCAGCCGGCCGGCCGGGCGCAGCACCAGGTGGACGGCGAGCACGGCGAGGGTGCCGAGGGCGGCCAGTTCCAGCTTGCCGGAGGCGGCCAGCACCCCGACGGCGGCCGAACACCACAGCGTCGCCGCGGTGTTGAGGCCACGTACGCCGGCGCCGTCGCGCAGGATCACGCCACCGCCGAGGAAGCCGATGCCGGAGACGACGTAGGAGGCGACCCGGGTGGGGCTTCCGGTGTCACCGACCGCCTCGCTGTACAGGACGAACAGGGTGGCGCCGGCGGCGACCAGCGCGTTGGTGCGCAGGCCGGCCATCCGGGCCCGCCACTGGCGCTCGACGCCGATCAGCGCGCCGCAGGCGACGCCGGTGGCGATCCGGACCAGGAACTCGACGGTGGTCAGGGTGTGCACGGCGGCACCTCCTCCAGGGGTTCACGGTTCAGGGGTTCACGGGTGCCGCTGTTCGGCTGTTCCGCGGCCCAGCGGCTCAGCGGCTCAGCGGCTCAGCGGCTCAGCTGCTCAGCGGTTTCAGCCGTTCAGGGAGACCGCGGGAAAGGGAACGGACGGGTGGCGAGCCGTTGCCCGCCACCCGTCCGTACGGGCTTCCGCTCGGCGGCTCAGTGGTTGAGCGCGGTCTGGACGACCTTGATGATGACCATGACCATCGCGATCAGCAGGTAGGCGCGCAGGGCGCCCATGCCGACCTTGCGGGCGGTGGACATCACCGGCTTCCCCAGGGTCTCCAGCGGGGGCATCCGCCAGTTCGCCCGGCCGGTGCGGTCGATCGGGTCCTCCTTGGTGCCGGTGCGGCCGGCGGTGAAGAAGTATCCGGCGACCAGCACCCCCACCACGCCGCAGCCGCCCATGATCCACAGGATCGCGTCGGAGCTGATGCCCGGCCAGACCACCGAGGCGGTCAGGATCAGCGAGAGCATCACCAGCACGCCGACCACCGTCGAGGTGAAGGCGTTGGTCCTCGGCCCGTTGGCCCAGGGGCCGAGGACCGCCTTGTCGTTGCAGAGGAGCAGCAGGAAGACGGTGGCGGAGGGCAGCAGCACCCCGGCGAGCACCTGGACGAACTGGGTGATCAGGCCCTGGGTGTAGCCGTTGGAGAGCAGGGTGATGGCCGCGGCGACGGCCACCAGGCCGGCGTAGACCGCGTAGAAGCCCTTGGCGCCCTTGACGCCCCGGTGCAGCGAGTGCTTGATGCCGAAGACGTCGCCGATCGCGTAGGCCGTGGAGAGCGAGACGGCGAAGGCGCCGATGATCGAGGCGTCCAGCAGGGCGATGGCGAACAGGACGCCCGCCAGGTGGCCGGCCTTGGCCTCGATGCCCTTGGCGACGGCGGCCGTGTCGGAGAACTGGCCGAAGCCGTCGGTGCCCGCGAAGGCCGCCGCCGTGAGGCCGATCAGCGCGGCCGCGCCGATGATCACGATCGCGATGCCGATCCACAGGTCGACCTTCTCGTACTTCATGAAACGCGGGGTGATCCGCTTGTCGATGACGTACGACTGCTGGAAGAACAGCTGCCAGGGGGCGACGGTGGTGCCGACGATCGAGATGATCACCATCATGACGGCCGCGAGCTGGCCGGCGCCGCCGGGCATGCTCGGGGTCACGAAGTCGTGGGCCATCTGCGAGGTCTTGGGGTGGACCAGGAAGTAGATCGGGACCAGCAGCAGCGAGCCGACGCACAGCGTGATGGCGACCCGCTCGAAGCGCTGGAAGGAGCCGGTGAAGGCCGAGGCGATGATGATCGCCGCCGCCAGCACCACCGAGGCGACCTTGGGCAGGCCCAGGTACCCGGCGGCCATCGTGACGCCGATGAACTCGGTGACCAGGGTCAGCGCGTTGAGCAGGAAGAGGTCGATGACGCTGAAGGCGCCCCAGAACTTGCCGAACCGCTCCAGGATCAGCCGGGCGTGCCCGACGCCGGTGACGGCGCCCAGCCGCAGCACCATCTCCTGGTTGACGTACAGCACCGGGACGAGCAGCAGCAGCGTCCAGAGCAGCTGGGTGCCGTAGTTCTGCCCGGCCTGGCCGTACGTCGAGAAGGCGCCGGCGTCGTTGTCGCCGACCATCACGATCAGGCCGGGGCCGACGATCGCCAGCAGGGTCTTGAGCCGGGCGGAGAGGCCGTGGCGGGGGGTGGTGTCGTCGAGTCGGATGGTGCCGAGCGCACCCTTGATGTCGCCGAGGTGGGCGTCGTCCAGGACGGCGGACCGGGCGGCGTCCGGAGCGGCGGCGGCAGTGGGGCCGGTGGGGACCGTGGAGACGTTCGGGTCCAGCATCACGTTGGTCATGGCGGGGCCTCCCTCCCCCTTCCTTGAGGGGGTGTCAGGGGGCACGCAGCAGCGAACCTCCCTGCGGGCGCACGGCATCGACTCCGTACGGCGACGCTGAGCGGCGGCGGCCGTGCGGGCATGACGAGGCGTCAGGCGGCTTGCGTCGAGGCGTGCTTGAGCGCACGACGAAGCGCCGGGTGAACGCGCAGGGAAAGTTGGTTACCGCGTGCCGGAGGTGTTCGAGAGCATGCGGGGGTAGGGGCTACTGTGGCCCGGACTATCGCAGTCCATGTCTCTCGCCTCCTCCCGGTCGGGGGCGCACCGTCTGTGCGCCGCATCGCGACACGGCAAGGAGCACACCGGCCTTCGAGGACCGGTACACCCCAACTCGTCAGAGCTTTGGCACTCCACGGCGTGTCCAGCCGGATCGGCCGGAAGCCACTTGGGGTCAACCCTTAACTCGGGAAGACCTGTCCTGAACCTGGGCGTCTCTCGACGTCGTCGGGTCAGTGGCCTGTGTCCGTGAAGACGCCTCACCGAACGAGGTGCCTTTTCAAACCTCCCAAAGCATAGACCGGCCCGGCCGCCCGGAGTCACCTTTTCGGCTGACCTTCGACAGCTTTGTAGAACCTTGACCAAACCCGCGGGGGCTTGCGCATCCTCGACCGGCATATATAGTTCACCGACATATGCAGCTGAACAGCTCACGAGGGGGAACTGTGTCCCACATCGATCCGAGCCGGCCCGCACCCGTCCTGCAGCTGGCCGGGGTCTCCCGGGTGCACGGGCGCGGCGCCGCCGAGGTCCACGCCCTGCGCGCGGTCGACCTGACCGTCCACGCCGGCGAGTTCGTCGCCGTGATGGGGCCCTCCGGCTCCGGCAAGTCCACCCTGCTCACCCTGGCCGGCGGGCTGGACCTGCCCAGCGAGGGCCAGGTACTGGTCGAGGGCGTGACCCTCGGCGGCCTGAGCAAGGGCAAGCTCGCCGATCTGCGGCGGCGCTCCGTCGGGTACGTCTTCCAGGACTACAACCTGATCCCGGCGCTCACCGCCGCCGAGAACATCGCCCTGCCGCGCGAACTCGACGGCGTCTCCGGCCGCACCGCCCGCCGCGAGGCCCTGGCAGCCCTGGAGGAACTCGGCATCGGCGAACTCGCCGACCGCTTCCCCGACGACATGTCCGGCGGCCAGCAGCAGCGCGTCGCCATCGCCCGCGCCCTGATCGGCGAGCGCCGACTCGTCCTCGCCGACGAACCCACCGGGGCACTGGACTCCGCCACCGGTGACGCCGTGCTCGCCGTGCTGCGCGCCCGCTGCGACGCCGGCGCCGCCGCCATGATGGTCACCCACGAGGCCTCCCACGCCAGTTGGGCGGACCGGGTGGTCCACCTGCGGGACGGCGCGGTCGCCTCGGAGAGCACCGGGCGCCGCTCCGGCGGCTGCCAGGCGGCCGTCCACCGGCCCCACGCACTGGGCGAGGTGACGCGATGAGGCTCGGAGCATGGAAGATCGCCCTGCGGATCGCCCGGCGCGACGCCCTGCGCGCCAAGGGCCGCAGCGCCCTGATCCTGGCGATGATCGCGCTGCCCGTGCTCGGCGTCACCGGCGCCGACGTGGTCCACCGCAGCGGACAGCTCTCCCCGGCCGAACGGGTCGAGCGGGTGGTGGGCGGCGCGGACGCGCTGGTCACCGCGCTCAACCCGGGCCAGACGGTCGAACAGGCCCCGATCGCCGAGGAGGGCGCCTTCGCCGTCCAGCCCCGCCCGGGGCAGCAGCCCACGCCCGAGCAGCTGAAGGCCGCCGGCACCGATCCGGCCACCCTGGTCGGCTCGCTGCTGCCGCCCGGCAGCGCACTCACCCCGGCCCGGCCCGGCCCGGAGACCGGCGCGACCTCCCCCGAGGGGCTGGTCCGCACCCTCACCACCGAGGCCGACCTCGGCGACCCGGTCTGGCACGGCCGGCTCGACCTGGTCAAGGGCCGCGCCCCCGGCGCCCCGCACGAAGTGGCCGTCACCCAGGCCTTCCTGGACAACTCCGGGCTCCCGCTCGGCGGCACCACCACCGTCCAGGGGCTGGACGGGACCACCTTCACCATCACCGGTGTGGTGGAGCACCCGGGCGACCTCGGCCGGGTCGAACTCGTCGCCAGGCCGGGCGAGTTGCTCGACCCGCTGGCCGCCGCGACCAAGCCCGGGCAGGCCTCCGCCGACCGGCCCGGGAGCGGGCACGCCGCCTGGCTGGTGCACCTGCCGGGCGGGGCCGCCCTCGACTGGGCCAAGGTCCAGCAGTTCAACGCCCACGGCTACACCCTGACCGCGCGCTCGGTCGCGCTCGACCCGCCGCCGTACCGGGCCGTCCCCTACTTCCGGGACTCCACGACCTACCACGACCCGGCCAGCGGCAACAGCACCAAGGTCGTGGTCGCGACCGTGACCGGGATGGCGCTGCTGGAGGTCGCCCTGCTCGCCGGGCCCGCCTTCGCGGTCGGCGCCCGCCGCTCCCGCCGCCAGCTCGCGCTGCTCGGCGCCGCCGGCGGCCGGCGAACCCACATCGGCGCGGTGGTGCTCGGCGGCGGCCTCGTGCTCGGCCTGGCCGGCGCGGCGCTCGGCGTGACGGTCGGCACCGGCCTGGTCGCCTGGCTGCGGCCGGTGATCGAGGAGGTCGGCGGAGCGCGCTTCGGACACTTCGCCCTGCCCCCGCTGGACCTGCTGGCGATCGCCGGGATCGGCCTGCTCACCGCGCTGCTCGCGGCCGCGCTGCCGGCCTGGCAGGCCGCCCGGCGCAGCGTCACCGCCGGACTCACCGGGCGGGACACCGTCCAGGCACCCAACCGCCTGGTCACCGTGGTCGGCGTGGTGCTGATCCTCGGCGGCGGCGCGATCGCGATGTACGGCGCCGGCGCGGTGCAGCGCGGCCTGCCCGTGGTGAGCACCTACGACACCCGCACCCTCACCGTGCTGGGCGGCTCGGTCACCGCCGAACTCGGCCTGCTCGCCTGCACCCCGGTGCTGGTCGCCCTGTTCGGCCGGCTCGCCGGACGACTGCCGCTCGGCCCCCGGCTGGCACTGCGCGACTCCGCCCGCAACCGCTCCCGCACCGCACCGGCCGTGGCCGCGGTGATGGCCGCCGTCGCCGGGGCCGTCGCCATCGGGGTGTACAGCACCAGCACCGACGCCGAGAACCGGCGCGACTACCGGCCGGAGGCCCCGTACGGCGCCGTCCAGCTGATCGCCCACAGCGAGGGGCCGCAGGCCGCACAGCTGCCGATCGAGGTGGAGAAGCAGCTCACCGGGCTCGGGCCGCGCGCCGACGTCGGGCAGGCGGTCTACCGCTTCTGCGACAACTGCTCCAGCGCCGTCCAGCTCAAGGGCACCCCGAACTGGCGCACGCTCACCGCCGTCCCGCACCTGGCCACCGGCGACGCCACCCTGCTGCACAACCTCTTCGACATACGGGACCAGGCTGCCGAACAGGCCCTGGCCGCAGGGAAGATGCTGGTCTTCGACCGGTCTCTGGTCGGCGCCGACGGCAAGGTCGTGATGGAGCTGCGCGGGGGCGGCGGCGGACCGCTGCAGCCCGGGCAGATCCCCAAGCCCGACCTCCAGGAGATCCCGGTGGACGCGGTGCTGGTCGACAACCCGGACGCCGCCCGCTTCGCCCAGGGCCTGGTGCCGACCACCGCGCTGGCCAAGCTCGGCCTCTCCTCGGCCCCCCAGGGTTCGGTGTGGCGTCCGGCCACCCCGCCCGACCGCAAGGCCCAGCAGCGGGCCGCGGCCGCCGCCGCCCAGCTGGACCACTACTCGGAGCTGGACGTCGAACGCGGCTACCAGTCGAAGGGCGACGCCCTCACCCTGGCGCTCACCGGCTTCGCCGGACTGGTGGTGCTCGGCGCCGCCGGGATCGCCACCGGACTCGCCGCCGCCGACTCCCGGCAGGACCAGTCCACCCTGGCCGCCGTCGGCGCCCCGCCGCGGATCCGCCGGACCATGGCGGGCCTCCAGTGCGCGCTGATCGCCCTGCTCGGGGCGGTGCTCGGGGCGGCCAACGGCTTCATCCCGGCCGTGGGGCTGCTGAAGTCCCGGGCCAGCGGGTTCGGTTCGAAGCCGATGCTGCTGGCCGCACCGTGGGGCGAGCTGCTGCTGGTGGTGCTGGTGCTGCCGGTGGTGGCGGGGCTGCTCGCGGCGCTGCTCACCCGCTCCAAGGTGCCGCTGGCGCGACGGCTCTCCTGACCCCTCGCCGGCCGCCTCCCCACGTCGTTCCCCACCCGGTTCCCCCCGTTCGAGCACGTCGGGCGCGCCTTGAGCCCCGACTGAGCACCACCCGAACACCATCCGAACACCACCCGGGCACCGCCCGGACTCCGTGGGCGCCCGTCCCTTCCACCAGGGGGCGGGCGCCCGGCGCTCGCCGTACGATGGGCCGCGTTCCAGCGGGCGAAGGGCGCCGGCAGTCGGTGCGGCGAGGGAGACGAGGGCGGTGCTACGGGGTTTCGGCGATCTCGAGGCCGAGATCATGGACCGGCTGTGGTCCTGGGGCCGGCCGGCCACGGTGCGCGAGGTCGTCGACGACCTCCAGCGGCAGCGGGCCGTCGCCTACACCACCGTGACCACCGTCGCCGACATCCTGCACACCAAGGGCTGGCTGCGCCGCGACAAGGTCGGCCGCGCCTGGGTGTACGAGCCCACCTGCACCCGCGAGGCGTACACCGCCCAGCTGATGCACCAGGCGCTGGACACCAGCACCGACCGGGCCGGCGCGCTGCTGCACTTCGTCGACCGGATCAGCGGGGACGAGGCGTCCGCGTTGCTCGCCGCCCTCGAACAGGTGAAGACCCGGGACACCGAGTGACGCTCGCCCTGCTCGGCCTCTACCTGGCCGTGACCGGCGTGCTGCTGCCCCGCCGACTGGCCGGCTCGCCCCGGCTGCAGGCCCGGCTCCAGACCCGGCCGGCCCTCGGTGCGGCGCTGTGGCTGGCGCTGATGGTCTCCTTCACCGTCGCCCTAGTGCTCGCCGCGCACCACGCCGTAGAGCCCGCCGCGCACGAGCCGGCCGGGCTGATCGGCCTGCTCCCCCACCTCGAACCGACCGGGCCGGTGCTGCCGCACACCCACGGCCGGTGGCTGCCGGTCGCCGCCGGGGCGCTGCTCGCCGTACTGACCGCCGTCGGCATCCGGGCCGGGCGGGCCCGGCGGCGCCACCGGGCGATGCTGGACGTGGTCGCCGTACGGGAGCGGCGCTGGGGCGCGCTGGTGCTGGAGCACGCCCACCCGACGGTCTACTGCCTGCCCGGGCGGCGCTCCCGGGTCGTGCTGTCGCGCGGGGCGCTGCGGCTGCTGGACGAACGGCAGCTGGCCGCGGCCGTCGCCCACGAGCACGGGCACATCCGCGGCCGCCACCACCTCTTCCGGCTGCCCGCCGACACCTTCGCGCTGCTGCTGGGGCCGCTGCCGCTGGCCCGGCTGGGGCGCTCGGAGGTGGCGCTGCTGCTGGAGATGGCGGCGGACGACGCGGCGCTCACACAGGTGTCCCGGACTGAACTCGCCTCGGCGCTCTGCGCGTTGGCCACCTCCGGGGCGACTCCGGGCGCAACGCTCGGAGTCGCCTCCACCGGGGTGCTGGCCAGGGTCCACCGACTGGCCCGGCCGGGCGGCGGCCGGCGGAGCCGACCGGCCGGGCGGCTCGGGGTGTTGACCCTGTCGGCGCTGCCGCTCCTGCCGTACCTGCTGGCCTGCGCGCCACATCCGTGATCCGGGCCCGGGCCCGGCGATACGGGACCCGGGCCCGGCGGCGCGAGGCGTGGCGGCGTTACGGGCGGACGGCGCCCTTGTAGGGCATCGCGGAGATCGGCAGGACCTCGACGTTCTTGCCGGTGCGAGGGGCGTGGATCATCTTGCCGTCGCCGATGTAGATGCCGACGTGGTGGATGTCGTCGTAGAAGAAGACCAGGTCGCCGGGCTGGAGGGCGTCCCGCGAGATGCGCGCGCCGGCGTTCCACTGGTCCTGGGAGATCCGGGGGATCGTGACGCCGGCCGCCTTGTAGGCCTGGCTGGTGAGGCCGGAGCAGTCGAAGCTGTCCGGGCCGCTCCTGCTCCAGCCGTACGGCTTGCCGAGCTGCGCCTGGGCGAAGGCGATGATGGCCGCGGCCCGCCCGCTGGCCGGCGGGGCCGGGGTGCTCATGTCCGGGCGCGCGGACGAACGGGAGGCGCGGTCGGCCTCGGCCGCCTGCCGGGCCTCGGTCTTGGCCTTGTCGGCGGCCTGCTGGGCGTTGACCTTGGCACGGTCCTCGGCGCTCAGCCTGTTGAGCGTGGCCTGGGCCTGGGCGAGCTTGGTCTGGATCTGCTGCTTCTTGGCCGTCAGCTCGGTGCCGACCGAGTCGAGCTGGGCGAGCGTGGCGGTCGCCTCGGCGCGGTCCTGGTCGAGCTTGCGCTGCTCCTCCTGGGCCTGCTTGAGCAGGGCCGCCTGGCTGCCGGCGACCTGGTTCTGCGCCGAGGCGCGCTCCAGGTAGCCGGCCGGGTCGGAGTCGAGCATCAGCCGGACGGACGGGTCGATGCCGCCGTTGCGGTACTGGTCGGCGGCGACCGCGCCGAGCCGGGTGCGCAGCTCGTTCATCGCTTCCTGGCCGCGGGCGACCTTCTCCTGGATCCGGTTGGCGTCGCCCTGGAGCTTCTGCTGCTTGTCCTGGAAGCCGTTGTACTGCTCGACGGACTGCTCGGCCTCCTCGTTGAGCTTGTCCACCTGCTCCTTGACCGAGGCGAGGCCGGGGGCCGGCTCGGCGTGGGCGGTGCCGGCGGCGAGCACCGCTCCGCCGGCCATCGCCGTCGTGAGGACCGCCATGCGGGCCCGGCTCGGGGGGCTGGGCTTGCGGCGCTTTCCCATCGCGGGGGGCTCTCCTTCGGGGGACGGGTGGGGAGGTTCGGTGACGCGTGGACACTCGTAGGAACGTAGGGGAGGCGTTCGCACGTTCATCCGGGGCAGTCGGGGGGACGCTCGGGAGCGGTCGGGGGCGTCCGGGGGCGCTCGGGAGCGTGAAAAGACGGCGAAGGACGGGCGGAGCCGTACGGGGGATGCCGTCCCCGCCCGCCTTCTTCGAAGTAACTTAATAGATGAGGGGCGGGGTTCCGCAATCCCCCTGGTCCCAGGCACTTTCCCGGACCGATCCGACCCCCGCGACCCACCCCACGAACCGCCCCGCGACGCACCCCACGAACCGCCTCGTGGCACTCCCCTCCGCGCGGAGTGCGAACACCGTGCCGGAAGCACGCCAAATCGAGAACAAGGTCACACGTGACGCCCCTCCTTCCGGTCCGCTAACGGGCGCTAACCTGCGCACATGAAGGTCCCGCCCGAAAGGCTCCCCCTCGCCGCCGAGTTCCCGGCCGCGCACCGTGAGCAGTGGCAGCAGCTCGTCGAGGGTGTGCTGCGCAAGTCCGGCGCCCAGCCCGAGGACGCCGCCGCCGCCGAGCAGGCGCTCACCACCGCGCTCCCGGACGGGCTGCGCGCCCGTCCGCTGTACACCGCCGAGAACACCACCGCCGAGCCCGGCTACCCCGGCTTCCCGCCGTTCGTCCGCGGCGGCCGACCGCAGGGCTCCGCCGTCGCCGGCTGGGACGTACGCCAGCGGCACGCCGACCCGGACCGGCGGCGCGCCAACGAGGCCGTACTGGCCGACCTGGAGCACGGCGTGACCTCGCTCTGGCTGGAGCTGGGCGGCGAGGGCCTGCCGGTCACCGCCCTGCCCGAGGCGCTCGCCGGGGTGTACCTGGACCTCGCCGCCGTGGCCCTCGACGCCGGACCCGAATTCACCGCCGCCGCCGAGCAGTTGTTCACGCTGTACCAGGAACGAGCGGTCTCCCCCGACGCCGCCGCCGGCAACCTCGGCGCCGACCCGCTCGGCCTCCAGGCCCGCACCGGCTCCGCCGCCGAGACCGACGTCCTGCTCACCGAGGCCGCCGGCCTGGCCGCCCGCTGCGCCGCCGAGTACCCGAACGTCCGGGCGCTCACCGTGGACGCCCTGCCGTACCACGAGGCAGGCGCCTCCCCCGCCCAGGAACTGGGCTGCGCGCTGGCCACCGGCGTCGCCTACCTGCGCGCGCTGACCGCCGCCGGACTGCCCGTCGACACCGCGCTCGGCCAGCTGGAGTTCCGCTACGCCGCGGACGCCGACCAGTTCCTCACCATCGCCAAGTTCCGTGCCGCGCGCCGCCTCTGGGCCCGCGTCGCCGAGGTGTCCGGCGCCTCCGCCGAGGCCTCGGCGCAGCGCCAGCACGCCGTCACCTCCCGGGTGATGATGACCGCCCGCGACCCGTGGGTGAACATGCTGCGCACCACCGTCGCCTGTCTGGCCGCCGGGGTCGGCGGCGCCGACGCCGTCACCGTGCTGCCCTTCGACAGCGCACTCGGCCGGCCCGACGCCTTCGCCCGCCGGATCGCCCGGAACACCCAGTCGATCCTGCTGGAGGAGTCCCACCTGGCCCGGGTGATCGACCCGGCCGGCGGCTCCTGGTACGTCGAGCAACTGGGCGAGGAGCTGGCCCAGGCCGCCTGGGCCTGGTTCCAGGAGATCGAGCGGGCCGGCGGCCAGTTCGCCGCCCTGACCTCCGGCCTGGTCGGCGAGCGGATCGCGGCGACCTGGGCCGAGCGGTCGGTGAAGCTCGCCAAGCGGCGCGAACCGGTCACCGGCGTCAGCGAGTTCCCGCTCCTGGACGAGCAGCCGCTGGTCCGCGAGCCGGCCCCGGCGCGGTACGCGGGCGGGCTGCCGCAGGTGCGCCGGGCCGAGGCGTACGAGGCGCTGCGGGACCGCTCGGACGCTTTCGTCGCCGCGACCGGCGCCCGTCCGACGCTGTTCCTGGCCTCCATCGGCAGCGCCTCCGCGCACACCGGGCGCACCACCTTCGCGGCCAACCTGTTCCAGGCCGGCGGCATCGCGACCACCTCCGCCGAGGGCGTCGACCCGGCCGCGTTCGCCTCGGCGTTCCGGGAATCCGGCGCGACCGTCGCCTGCCTGTGCTCCAGCGACGCCCTGTACGGCGAGCACGCCGCGTCCGTCGCCGAGGCCCTGAAGGCGGCCGGCGCCCAGCGGGTGCTGCTGGCCGGTCGCCCGGCCGAAGTGCCCGCCGGAGTGGACGAGTTCATCTACGCGGGCGGTGACGCGATCGCCGTCCTCACCTCCCTGCTGGACCTCATTGGAGTGGCGCGATGATCCCCGACTTCACCGGCATCGGGCTGAACGACGACAGCGCCCGCCCGGACGTCACCGACGAGCAGTGGCAGGCCGCCTGGCGCCGGACCACCGGCAAGGACGCCGACGAACTGGTCTGGGACACCCCCGAGGGCATCGGCGTCAAGCCGCTGTACACCGCGGCCGACCTGGCCGGCGTGGACTTCCTGGAGACGTACCCCGGCATCGCCCCGTACCTGCGCGGGCCGTACCCGACCATGTACGTCAACCAGCCGTGGACCGTCCGCCAGTACGCGGGCTTCTCCACCGCCGAGGAGTCCAACGCCTTCTACCGCCGCAACCTGGCCGCCGGCCAGAAGGGCCTCTCGGTCGCCTTCGACCTGCCGACCCACCGCGGCTACGACAGCGACCACCCGCGGGTCACCGGCGACGTCGGCATGGCGGGCGTCGCCATCGACTCCATCTACGACATGCGCCAGCTCTTCGACGGCATCCCGCTGGACAAGATGTCGGTGTCGATGACCATGAACGGCGCCGTGCTGCCCGTGCTCGCGCTGTACATCGTGGCCGCCGAGGAGCAGGGGGTGCCCCCGGAGAAGCTCGCGGGGACCATCCAGAACGACATCCTCAAGGAGTTCATGGTCCGCAACACCTACATCTACCCGCCGCAGCCGTCGATGCGGATCATCTCGGACATCTTCGCGTACACCTCGCAGAAGATGCCCCGGTACAACTCGATCTCCATCTCCGGCTACCACATCCAGGAGGCCGGAGCCACGGCCGACCTGGAACTCGCCTACACCCTGGCCGACGGGGTCGAGTACCTGCGCGCGGGCCTGGACGTGGGCCTGGACGTGGACGCCTTCGCGCCGCGGCTGTCGTTCTTCTGGGCGATCGGCATGAACTTCTTCATGGAGGTCGCCAAGCTGCGCGCGGCCCGGCTGCTGTGGGCCAAGCTGGTCAAGCAGTTCGACCCGAAGAACGCCAAGTCGCTCTCCCTGCGCACCCATTCGCAGACCTCGGGCTGGTCGCTCACCGCCCAGGACGTGTTCAACAACGTGACGCGTACGTGCGTGGAGGCGATGGCCGCCACCCAGGGCCACACCCAGTCGCTGCACACCAACGCCCTCGACGAGGCGCTGGCGCTGCCCACCGACTTCTCCGCCCGCATCGCCCGCAACACCCAGCTGCTGCTGCAGCAGGAGTCGGGCACCTGCCGGGTGATCGACCCGTGGGGCGGCTCGGCGTACGTCGAGAAGCTGACCCAGGACCTCGCCGCCCGGGCCTGGCAGCACATCCAGGAGGTCGAGGCGGCCGGCGGCATGGCCAAGGCCATCGACGCGGGCATCCCCAAGATGCGCGTCGAGGAGGCCGCCGCCCGCACCCAGGCCCGGATCGACTCCGGCCGCCAGCCGGTGATCGGCGTCAACAAGTACCGGGTGGAGAACGACGAGCAGATCGACGTGCTCAAGGTCGACAACTCGGCGGTCCGGGCCCGGCAGATCGAGAAGCTGCGGCGGCTGCGGGAGGAGCGCGACGAGGCGCTGACCCAGTCCGCGCTGCGCGCGCTGACGGCGGCCGCCGAGGCCGGCCCGCAGCGCGGCGGCTCGCTGGACGGCAACCTGCTGCACCTGGCCGTCAACGCGGCCCGGGCGAAGGCGACGGTGGGCGAGATCTCGGACGCCCTGGAGAAGGTGTACGGCCGCCACTCCGGCCAGATCCGTACCATCTCCGGTGTGTACCGAGACGAAGCGGGCCCGTCGGCGCCCCTCCAGCGCACCCGCGACCTGGTCGAGCGGTTCGAGCAGGCCGAGGGCCGCCGCCCGCGCATCCTGGTCGCCAAGATGGGCCAGGACGGCCACGACCGCGGCCAGAAGGTGATCGCCACCGCCTTCGCCGACCTCGGCTTCACGGTCGACGTCGGCCCGCTGTTCCAGACCCCGGCCGAGGTCGCCCGCCAGGCCGTCGAGGCGGACGTGCACATCGTGGGCGTGTCGTCGCTGGCCGCCGGGCACCTCACGCTGGTGCCCGCGCTGCGCGCCGAACTGGCCGCTGCGGGGCGGGAGGACATCACCATCGTGGTCGGCGGCGTCATCCCGCCGCAGGACTTCGAGGCGCTGTACGAGGCCGGCGCGGCGGCGGTCTTCCCGCCCGGGACGGTCATCCCGGACGCGGCCTACGACCTGCTGAAGTCGCTGGCGGCCGATCTCGGCCACGAGCTGTGATCGCCTGATCGTCATGCCTCCTCGGACCATCGACCTCGATGCATATGTGACGGGTGTCCTGGACGGCTCGCGCGCCTGGATCGCGCGCGCCGTCACCCTCGTCGAGTCCACCCGGCCCGACCACCGCGCGCTCGCGCAGCAGTTGCTCCAGCGGCTGCTGCCGCACGCGGGCGGGGCGGTGCGGGTGGGCATCACCGGCGTGCCCGGTGTCGGCAAGTCGACTTTCATCGACTCCTTCGGGACGATGCTGACGGCGGCGGGCCACCGGGTCGCGGTGCTCGCCGTCGACCCCACCTCCAGCCGGACCGGCGGCTCCATCCTGGGCGACAAGACCCGGATGGAGCGGCTCGCGGTCGATCCGGCCGCCTTCGTCCGGCCGTCGCCCACCTCGGGGACGCTGGGAGGCGTCGCCAAGGCCACCCGGGAGTCGATGGTGGTCATGGAGGCGGCGGGGTACGACGTCGTCCTGATCGAGACGGTGGGAGTCGGGCAGTCCGAGACGGCGGTGGCCGGGATGGTCGACACCTTCCTGCTGCTGTCACTGGCCCGCACCGGCGACCAGCTCCAGGGCATCAAGAAGGGCGTGCTGGAGCTCGCGGACGTCATCGCCGTCAACAAGGCGGACGGGCCGCACGAGCGGGACGCGAAGGCTGCGGCGCGTGAACTCGCGGGCGCGCTGCGGCTGTTGCAGCCGCCGGACGCGGCATGGACGCCGCCGGTGCTCACCTGCAGCGGACTCGACGGGGCCGGGCTGGACGTGCTGTGGGAGCGGCTGCAGCAGCACCGCAAGGTGCTCGACGCGACGGGCGCACTCGCGGCCAAGCGGCGCGAGCAGCAGGTCGAGTGGACGTGGGCGATGGTCCACGATCAGCTGTACGCGCGCCTGCACGAACACCCGGAGGTGCGGCGGCTCACCCCGGAACTGGAGGCCCAGGTGCGGGCCGGTACGCTGCCGGCGGGGCTGGCCGCGCAACGGATCCTGGACAGCTTCTTCGGTACGACCTGAGAGGGCAGGGGACCATCGCCACCATCGTCGAGGACGTCGTCATCGAGGCCGGCGCAGCTGGAGTCTGGGACGCCGTAAGGGATGTGGGCGCCGTACACCAGCGCCTCATCCCCGGCTACGTCCTCGACACCCGTGTTGACGGCGACGTCCGGTACCTGACCATGCCGGGCGGCACGGTCATCCGGGAGCTGATCGTCAGCGTGGACGACGAGCTGCGGCGGCTGGCGTACTCGGCGGTCGAGGGCTTCAAGATTCCCCTGACGCACCACCACGCCTCGTTCCAGGTCCTCCCCGAGGGGCCGGACCGCTGCCGCCTGGTATGGACCACCGACGTGCTGCCGCACGAGATGGCCGAGCAGGTCCGCCTGCGGGTCAGCCGGGGCGCCCAGGTCATGAAGGAAACCCTGGAACGCAGTCAGCCGTCACAACCCGACGCGAACCCCCGCCACCACGGCGGCAGAGAACAGCACCCACCACACGAGTCGGGCGACGGTCGCCACTACGCCACCTCCTGAACCGGGGGGCACGCCTGGAGGCCGTCATTCCTGCGGACCAGTACCGGGAAGGGCTACCGGATTGGCACCAGCCGCTCTACGGACGGCTGTTGGGCAGCGTGAGCGCCGTTCACCGCACCGGCCTCGTGGAGTCCGACGAAGCCGCCCACATGGCGGGAAGCGAGATACTGGTCCAGCCGGTCGACAAACTCCTCGCCGTCTGGGACGGCCTGCCCGCCCGAGGCTACGGCGGGACGGCCGACGTCGTCGCGTACGCGCAACGCCGGGGCGTGCCGGTCGAAGTGTTGTGGCCGGAAGGCGCACACCGATGATGCGCACCCGTACGACCGGGTGATTGCCACCTGCTCAGTGACGCGGGTGCCCTACGCCTGGGTCGAGCAGGCCCCGCCGGGCGGCGTGATCCTCACTCCCTGGTGCGACGACGGGAGCCACTGCGGGCTGCCGCGCATGACCGTCGGTGACGACGGAACGGCCACCGGTCGATTCACCGCAGACGGCGCGTTCATGCTCATTCGGACCCAGCGCCTCGATCTCCGGCTCTTCCGGGACGTGGTCACGGACGACCACGTCCCCGCCGAATCCACCACCGCCCTCGACCCGTGGACCGTCGCGACTCCCCGATCGAGACCCAGTTCGCCCAGGGCCACCGCCTCGGTGACTTCCGGTACGCCTGGGATCACGACCCCGGCGTCGACGGTGAGCACACCCGCCTCTGGGTCGCCACGGCGGACGGCGGCTCCTGGGCCGCCGTCGACGGGGACGGCGGCGACCGCACCGAGCAGTACACCGTTTGGCAGCACGGACCGCGTCGGCTCCGGGACGAGGTCGAGGCCGCGCACCGCTGGTGGCTCGACAACGGTCTCCCCGGGCCCGACCGCCTCGGGCTCACCGTCGCGCCCGAGGGCCAGTGGGCGTGGCTCGACCACCCGGCGGATGCCTCGCCCCTGGGGTAGGCGCGGGGTGGGCTACCCAGGGGGCCGGATTCGCCGCTCGGCCGGGCGGCGAGGAGACTGAACACCGTGACTGATGTGCGAGAGATCCTGGACTACCAGACCTTCGGCCGGGCGGTGCGCGAGCTGGCGCAGACGATCGCCGACGACGGGTTCGAGCCCGATCTCGTCCTGAGCATCGCCCGGGGTGGCGTGTTCGTGGCGGGTGGACTGGCGTATGCGCTGGACTGCAAGAACATCCACCTGGTGAACGTCGAGTTCTACACCGGGGTGGGCACCACCTTGGAGATGCCCGTGATGCTGGCGCCCGTCCCGGCGGCGATCGACTTCACCGACAAGAAGGTGCTGATCGCCGACGACGTGGCCGACACGGGCAAGACGTTGAAGCTGGTGCACGACTTCTGCCTCGACCACGTCGCCGAGGTCCGGTCCGCCGTGATCTACGAGAAGTCGCACTCCCTGGTGAAGTGCGAGTACGTGTGGAAGCGGACCGACGACTGGATCGAGTTCCCGTGGTCGGCGCAGGACCCGGTGGTCAAGCGCCCCGGCCAGGTGCTCGACGCCTGAGCCGCCGGTCCGGCGGAGGGGGTAGCCCTCAGTGGGTCACCCCCTCCGGGACGCGGAGGTCCACCGTACGGGTCGCGGCCGCCGTGAGCAGGGCGCGCAGGGCGTGGGCGACGAGGTCGGCCGGCAGGGACGGGGCGGAGCCGTCGAGGACCTGTTCGGGCAGCGCCGGGATGTGGACGAACCCGCCGCGGGCGGTGGGGTGTTCGGTGGCGAGCAGGTGCATCAGGGTGTAGAAGACGTGGTTGCAGACGAAGGTCCCGGCGGTGTGGGAGAGGGAGGCGGGCACGCCCGCCTCCCGGGCGGCGGCCACGCACGCCTTGACGGGCAGGGTGGCGAAGTACGCCGCGGGACCGCCGGGGACGACGGGCCGGTCGACCGGTCGCCGGCCCGCGTTGTCGGGGATGCGGGCGTCGTCGACGTTGACGGCGACGCGCTCGACGGTGACGTCCGGCCGGCCGGCCGCCTGGCCGAGGCAGACCACCAGGTCGGGGGCGCAGTCCGCGATCGCCGTGCGCAGTTCGTCGGCCGCCTGCCCGAAGACGCAGCTCAGCCGGGTGGCGGTGACCAGGAGCCCCTCGGGCGGGCTGTCGGCGACCAGGCGGGCGACCTCCCAGGACGGGTTGACGTCGGCGCCGTCGAACGGTTCGAAGCCGGTGAGCAGGACCCTGGTCATGGGGCGGCCTTTCTGGAAGCCGGAAGAGGGAGCCGTCAGAACGCGAAGAGCGACATGATGGCGATGTTGCAGACCAGCAGGGCGCCGGCGGTGGGGATTTGGGCCTTGATCGGCCCGTACTGGTCCTTGAGTTCGAGCAGCGCCGCCGGGACGAGGTTGAAGTTGGCCGCCATCGGCGTGACCAGCGTGCCGCAGAAGCCGGCCAGCATGCCCACGGCCAGGACCACGCCCGGGCTGCCGTGCAGTTGGGTGATCAGGACCGGCCAGCCGATCGCGGCGGTCATCACCGGGAAGGCGGCGAAGGCGTTGCCCATGATGATGGTGAACAGGGCCATGCCGACGCAGTAGAGCGCCACTGCCGCGTACTTGCTGCCGTCGGGCAGGAAGTGGGTGGTGATCCTGCCGACTTGGGTGCCGACGCCCGCGCTCTGGAAGATCGAGCCCAGGACGGCCAGGAGTTGGGGCAGCAGCAGGGCCCAGCCCATGGCCTCCAGCAGTCCGCGGCCGGAGTGGAGCGCGACGACGGGGTTGCGCTCGCGGGTGAGCAGCAGGGCGAGCCCCAGGGCTACGAGCGAGCCGATGCCGAGCCCGAGGAGCGTCTCGCTGCCGGTCTGGAGCAGCACGCCGCCGCCCAGGTGCACGCCCTTGAGGAGCGTTCCGCACGCGAGCGCGACCAGCGGGAGCGCCAGCGCCGGGATGAACAGCCGGCTGCCGAGGCGGGCGGCGGAGGCGGCCCGCCGCTCGGGGGCGGCGGCCGTCGGGGTGCCGCGACCGGTGAAGCCGAAGCCTGCCAGGCAGATCATCGCCAGGACGGCGGCGCCCAGCGGCGCGGCGGGCGCGCTCTTGTCGGCGACCCAGGAGCCGTAGACGAAGCTCGCGCCGAGCAGGCCCCAGAAGGCGCCGCTGCCGTAGCGCTTGGGGTTGCCGCGGTCCGCGGCCATCTGCGCCGCCATGGCGAGGAAGACGGCTCCGACCAGCCAGTACAGCCACTCGACCTTGATCACTTGGCCGTCTCCTCAGTGCGGTCGGCGGCGGTCGCCGAGGTGGGGGCCGCGGTGGTCAGGTCCCGGGCGAGGACGTGGTCCAGGCGCAGCAGGCGTGCGCCGTGGATGAGGGTGGCGCAGACCGCGGTGGGGATGGCCCACAGCGCGAGCTGCACCGGCTCCAGGTCGGTGTGGTAGGTCGCGTCGACGAAACCGGTGATCAGCAGGATCGAGCCGACGGCGAGGAAGCAGTCCTCGCCGAAGAACAGCCCCACGTTGTCGGCGCTGGCGGCGAAGGAACGCACCCGTTCACGGGCCCGCTCGGTGAGGGTGCCGTGGCGGCGCTCGGCGGCGGCCTCGGCCATCGGCGCGACCATCGGGCGGACCGCCTGGGCCGGTCCGCCGAGGCCGGGGAGACCGAAGGCGGCGGTGAGCTGGCGGACCACCAGGTAGACCGCGAGGACGCGGCCGGCGCTGGCCTTGGCGAGCCTGTTCATCAGGGTGCGGGCCTGCTCCTGGAGGCCGTGGCGCTCCAGCAGGCCGATCACCGGCAGGGTGATCGCGAAGAGGGTCACCGAGCGGCTGGAGGCGAAGCCGGTGCCGAAGGCCTCCAGGACCTTCAACGGGCTCATCCCGCCCAGCAGTCCGGTGAGGACGCCGGCGGCGCCGACGACGAGGAGCGGATTCCGCCGGGTGGCGAACCCGGCCACCACGACGAGGATGCCGACAAGAACGATCATGTTCCTGGCCGCCTTTCAGAGGACCTCCGCCCTACGGGTGGCCGCCTGGGCACCTCGGGGCGGAGGCGGTCGCGGTTGGGTGGACCGCGACCGTTCGGGGGTTGCCGAGAGGCTAGGGGATTGTGGAACAATCCGACAAGAGTTCAGGAGGTGGAACGTGACTGGAGTTTTCGACGCGCTCGCGGCCGACCGGGGCCGACTCGACCGCGCCAGCGCCGCCCAACGCGTGGCCGAGGTGCTGCGCGACCACATCACCGAGGGCCTGCTCGCCCCCGGCACCCGGCTGTCGGAGGAGGCGCTCGGAGAAGCACTCGCCGTCTCGCGCAACACGCTCCGCGAGGCGTTCCGGCTGCTCGCCGACCAACGGCTGGTCGTCCACGAGCTGAACCGGGGCGTGTTCGTCCGGATCCTCGAACCGGCGGACGTCGCCGACATCTACACGCTGCGCCTCGCCCTGGAGACCGCCGGCGTGCGCGCCCTGCACGGCGCCGCACCCGAGCGGCTGGCCGCCGTACGGACCGCCCTGGACCACGCGGAGGCCGCCGAGGCGGTCGGCGACTGGGTCACCGTCGGCACCGCCGACCTGCACTTCCACCAGGCCGTCGCGGGGATCGCCGGCAGCCGGCGGATCGACGAGTGCATGGCCCGCCTGATGGCCGAACTGCGCCTGGCCTTCGCCGCCGTCCCGTCGGCGCGCGGGCTCCACGCACCGTTCCTGCGCCGCAACCAGACGCTCACCGGGCTGCTGGAGACGGGCGAGATCGACGACGCCGTGGTGGAGCTGACCAGGTACCTGGACGACGCGCGCGCGGTGATCGTCCGTGCGATGACGGACGGCCGGATCGCGGACGGCCGGATCGCGGACGGCGCGATGGCACGCGGCACCGTGACGGGCCGTCCGATGGCGGACGGCACCGTGACGGACGGCTTCGCGGCGGACCGCCCGATGACGTACGGCACCGTGACGGACGGCTTCGCGGTGGACGGCCCGATGGCGGACGGGGCGAGATGACCCCGCCCGAGGGCGCTCCCGTACCGGTCGTCGACCTCAACGCCGACCTCGGCGAGGGCTTCGGCCGCTGGTCGCTCACCGACGACGATGCCCTGCTGTCGGTGGTCACCAGCGCCAACGTCGCCTGCGGCTTCCACGCCGGGGACCCGACCACCATGCGACGGGTGTGCGAGCTGGCCGCGGAACGCGGCGTGCGGATCGGCGCGCACGTCTCCTACCGGGACCTCGCCGGGTTCGGGCGGCGGGCGATGGACGTCCCGCCCGACGAGCTGGCGGACGAAGTCGCCTACCAGATCGGGGCGTTGGAGGTGTTCGCGCGGGCAGCCGGAGCACACGTGGCGTACGTCAAACCACACGGCGCGCTGTACAACCGGGCGGTGCACGACGAGGAGCAGGCGGAGGCGGTGGTCCGCGGTGTCCGCCTGGCCGCGGGGGCGCGGGAACGCGCCCTGTCCGTACTCGGGCTGCCCGGTTCACAGCTGCACGCGGCGGCCGGGCGGGCCGGGCTGCCGGTGGTCGCCGAGGTGTTCGCCGACCGCGCGTACACCCCGCACGGCACGCTCGTCCCGCGCCGCGAGCCCGACGCCGTCGTCCACGACCCGGACGCCGTCGTCCACCGCTCGGTCTCCATCGCCCGGGACGGCGAGGTCACCGCCCGCACGGGCGACCGGATCCGGCTGCGGGCCCGCTCGCTGTGCGTGCACGGCGACACCCCGGGGGCCGCGGACCTCGCCCGTCGGGTGCGAACGGCCTTGTGGACGGCCGGAGTCCGTGTGGAGGCATTCGCGTGAGCACCGAACCGACGGCGCGAGCGGAGCCGACCGAGCGGGCCGAGCCGACGAAGCGGGCCGAGCGGGCCGAGCCGACGAAGCGGGCGGAGCGGGCCGGGACGGACCGGGCCGACGAAATGAACCGGCTGAACGGGACGAGGATGCGGGTCCTGCGGGTCGGCCTCGACGCGCTCCTGGTCGAGCTGGCCGACGCCGAGGAGGCGACCGCCTTCCACGCCGAACTCCAGCGCCGCCGCGCGGCGTCGGAACTCGCGCCCGTCACCGAGGTCGTGCCCGCCGAGCGGACCGTGCTGCTCGACGGCGTGGCCGATCCCGCCGCCCTGGCCGCCGAGCTGGCCGGCTGGTGCGTGCCGCCGCTGGTGGCGGGCGCCGCAGAGACCGTGACCGTCCCGGTGCGCTACGACGGCGCCGACGTCGCGGAGGTCGCCGCGCTGTGGGGTGTCGCCGAGGAGGAGGTCGCGCGGATCCACTCCGCGACCGAGTTCCGCGTCGCGTTCAGTGGCTTCGCCCCCGGCTTCGGCTACCTGACCGGCCTGCCCGAGCGCTACCGGGTGCCCCGGCGGGCCGTCCCCCGCCCCGCCGTTCCGGCCGGGTCGATCGCCCTCGCCGGCCCGTACACCGGCGCCTACCCCCGCTCGTCGCCGGGCGGGTGGCAGCTGATCGGGCGCACCGACGCCGTGCTGTGGGACCCGTCCCGGGAACCCGCGGCCCTGTTCGGCCCGGGGACGCGGGTCCGGTTCGTGATCGAGGAAGCCTGACTGCGGGAGCATGACCGCAGGAGCCCGACCCAGGAAGCGTGATCGAGGAGACATGACCGTCACCATCACCAGTGCCGGCCTGCTGACGACCGTCCAGGACCTCGGTCGGCCCGGGCACGCGCACCTGGGCGTGCCGCGCTCCGGCGCGCTCGACCAGCCCGCCCACCGGCTCGCCAACCGCCTGGTCGGCAATCCCGCGACGGCGGCCACCCTGGAGACCACCGTGCTCGGCTGCGCGGTGCGGGTGGACCGCGCGGTGACGGTGGCCGTGGTCGGCGCGCCGTGCGCCGTGCGGGTCGACGGGCGGCCCGCCGCCTGGGGCGCCCCGGTGCGGCTGCCCGCCGGGGCGCTGCTGGAGGTGGGCCCCGCGACGCGGGGTGTGCGCAGTTACGTCGCCTTCGCGGGTGGGATCGCCGCCACGCCGGTCCTCGGCAGCCGCTCGGCCGATCTGCTCTCGGGGCTGGGCCCCGCACCGGTGGTGCCCGGGGACGCGCTGCCGCTCGGCGAGCCGGCCGGCCCGCCCGTCGGAGCGGACGTGCTGCCGACGCCCGCACCGCCGGACCCGCTGCTCCTGCCGGTGCTGCTCGGCCCGCGCGACGACTGGTTCACCGCGCGCTCCCTCGCCGTCCTGACCGGCTCCGGCTACCGCGTCTCCCCCACCAGCAACCGGATCGGCCTGCGCCTGGACGGCCCTCCCCTGGAGCGCGCCCGCGAAGGCGAACTCCCCAGCGAGGGCATGGTACTGGGCGCGGTCCAGGTGCCGCCCGACGGCCGCCCGGTGGTCTTCCTCGCCGACCACCCCACCACCGGCGGCTACCCCGTCATCGGCGTCATTCCCGCCGCCGCCCTCCCCGCCGCCGCCCAGGCCGCCCCCGGCACCCCCGTCCGCTTCACCCCGATGCGCCGGCGGCGGTGAGTTCGCGCCGCGCCGGCATCTCGACCGGCCGCTCACCGCGGCACGTGCGGACGGCCCGCGGTGCCCGCTAGTTCCGGCGGGCGAGCTTGGTCTCCGCCTTGAGGAGCAGGGGCATCACCGCGTAGACGACGACGGGGACGACCAGGGCGGTCATGACCAGGGTGCGCAGCGCCACCGGCAGGTTCCCGAGGTGGGGGCCGAGGAGGACGAAGGCGGTGGTGATGGTCGGGTAGACGGCGAGCCAGGTGAGCAGTGCGCGGCGGTGGACCGACGGGACACGCGGGGCAGTCGGGGCGTTGCTGGCGGGTGCGGCCGGGGTGATGGTGTCGGTGGTCATGGCTCGGGTCCTCCCCTGTGGTGAGTGGCTGGAGCCCTAATCTCCAACCCTTCGGTTGGAGTTTGGCACGCGCGGGCGCAGATGTCCAACCAAAGGGTTGGAGATTTGGGATACCCTTGGGCCATGGCCTGGGACACCGCACGCACGCAGCAGCTCCTCCTCGACGCCGCGGTCGAGGAGTTCGCCGAGTTCGGGCCGGACGGCGCCCGGATCGCCCGGGTGGCGACCCGGGCGGGGGTGAACAAGGAGCGGATCTACCAGTACTTCGGCAACAAGGAGCAGCTCTTCGCCGCCGTGCTGACGTCCGAACTGGGCAAGCTGGCGGAGGCGGTGCCGCTCGCACCGGGGGCGGTACTGGACCTCGGCGACTACGCCGGACGAGTCTTCGACTACCACTCGGCCAACCCGCACCTCTCCCGCCTGCTGGCCTGGGAGGGTCTGCAACGCGGCACGGAGGCCGAGGAGTTGGCCGCCGAGCCGGAACGCACCGCGCACTACGGCGAGAAGGTCGCGGCCGTCGCGGCCGCGCAGCGCACCGGCGGGGTGGCCGGGGGCGTGGATCCGGGGCGGCTGATGTTCGCGGTGATCGGGCTGGTGAACGCGTGGTTCACGCTGCCGCAGATGGTCCGGCTGCTGCTCGCCGGTACGGCGGACGCCGCGACGGACCGGGCGGCCGTGGTCACCCTGGTCCGCCGGCTCACCTCGTCCGCAGGCGGCTGAGCGGCGGCTCCGTCGAGGCCATCGGATCCGCCGGGGCCGACAGCGACCCCGTCGAGGTCAGCGGCGGCGCGCGGCCTGGGCGGCCTGGCGGGTGCGGCGGACGGCGCGGTGGAGGCGCTGGACGGCGATGAAGCGGTTCATCGCGTCGGTCAGGGTGAGCCGGTACTTGAGCCGGAGCTGGGCGTTGAGGCCGGCGATCCGCTCGGGGCCGATGGCGTGCAGGAGGCGGCTGACGTGCCGCTGGTAGACCTCCCAGTAGTTGCGGTCGCCGTCCGGGATGGACCAGAAGAACATCGGGATCTCTTCGGTCAGGCAGTTCCGGTCGTAGGCGCGCAGGTACTGCTCGGTGAAGAGCGGTTCGGGGCGGGCGAGCAGCCACTCGCGGACGAGTTCCATCGAGCGGACCCGGTCGATCAGGCCGCGCGGGTCGGTCTTCTTCTGGGTGATGGACAGGTTGCCGTCCTCGCGGACCCGCCAGTGGTAGATGGGCTCGGAGAGGACGTCGACCCGGGTGGCGAGGAAGTGGTGGGGGACGCTGACCGGAGCGTCCTCGTAGAGCAGGCCCTCGGGGTAGCGGATGCCGGCGTCGTCGAAGAAGGAGCGCCGGTAGACCTTGTTCCAGGCGGTGCGGTCGGTGACCAGGGCGGGCAGTTCGCTGACGTGGGTGCGCAGCCGGGTCTCGCGGAACGGGCGGCGGTGGGCGTGCGAGGGGGTGAGGCCGGTGGTGCGCAGGCGCATCGCGTTGCCGGTGGCGAAGTCGGAGCCGGTCTGGTCGAGCGTGCTGATCATCAGCTGGTAGGCGTGCGGTGGCAGGGTGTCGTCGCTGTCGACGAAGGTCAGGTACTCGGTACCGGGGGCGATGTGGCGCCAGCCGGTGTTGCGGGCGGCGCCGAGGCCCTTGTTCTCCTGCTGGACCAGCCGGAAGCGCGGGTCGCGCGCGGCGTACGCCTTGGCGAGGACGGGACCGTCGTCGGTCGAGCCGTCGTCGACCATGACGCACTCGAAGTCCTCGAAGGTCTGGGCCGCGATCGAGTCCAGGCACTCGCCGAGGTAGCGCTCGACGTTGTAGATCGGGACCACCACGGACAGGCGCGGAGCCATCGGACGACCTTTCGCTCAGAAGCGGACGGGCCGGTCGGCCGGTCGGCCGCCGGGAGCCGGCGGTCGACCGAGCATAGCGAGCGAACGCCCGTCGCGGGCGAACAACGAGTGGCGTCGAGCCTTCGGTTCGGTGTGGCAGCTGTGACCGGTGTCAACGGCTGTGACGGGCAAGCGCGGCGGGAACCCGGACACCCCGGACCGGAACAACGGGGAGGGCCCCGGACCGCCCGACCGACCCGGGGCCCTCCTGCTCGGTCCGCGCTCAGACGCCCTTGACGGCGGCGAAGCGGGAGGAGACGTCCTGCCAGTTGACGACATCCCACAGACGGGTGACGTAGTCCGGGCGGACGTTGCGGTACTGCAGGTAGTACGCGTGCTCCCAGGCGTCGAAGGCCAGCAGCGGGGTGGTGTTCTGGCCGACGTTGCCGTGGTGGTCGTAGACCTGCTCGACGATCAGGCGCTGCCCGAGCGGCTCCCAGGAGAGGATGCCCCAACCGGAGCCCTGGACGCCGGTGGTGGCGCTGGTGAGCTGCTTCTTGAAGGCCTCGAAGCTGCCGAAGTGCTCGGTGATGGCGTCGGCCAGCTCACCCTCGGGGCGGTCGCCGCCCTCCGGGGAGAGGTTCTGCCAGAAGAGCGAGTGCAGCACGTGGCCGGAGAGGTGGAAGGCGAAGGTCTTCTGCAGGCCGACCAGGCCGCCGAACTGCTCCTTGTCGCGCGCCTCGGCGAGCTGCTCCAGGGTGTCGTTCGCGCCCTTGACGTACGCGGCGTGGTGCTTGGAGTGGTGCAGCTCCAGGATCTCGGCGGACATGGCCCGCTCGAGCGCGGAGTAGTCGTACGGCAGGTCGGGAAGGTTGTAGGTGCCCATCAGGACACGGCCCCTTTCGGCGGGTTGAGCGATGACGATCGTGCCGGGACAACACTATTGCGTATGACTTGCAGGAGCACAGCATGGGCTCCTGCTTATTCCTCACATCTCGTCGGGCACAATGGGCACCCGAACATGTAATGACTGATGAGGGTGAGTGACCATGACATGGGCGCCTCGGGTGGTGCTGGGCATCGAGTCCTCCTGCGACGAGACCGGCGCGGGCCTGGTCCGGGACGGCGTGCTGCTCGGACAGGCGGTGGCCTCCTCGATGGACGAGCACGCCCGCTACGGCGGAGTGGTGCCGGAGATCGCCGCCCGGGCGCACGTCCACGCGCTGGCCCCGGTGGTACGGGAGGCCCTGGACCGGGCCGGACTGACCCTCGGCGACATCGGCGCGGTCGCCGTCACCACCGGCCCCGGGCTGGCCGGCGCCCTCCAGGTCGGGGTGGCCGCCGCCAAGGCGTACTCCTTCTCGCTCGGCGTCCCGCTGTACGGGGTGCACCACCTGGCCGGGCACGTCGCCGCCGCGGCCCTCGACGGCGGGCCGCTGCCGAACCCCTGCGTCGTACTGATCGTCTCCGGCGGGCACACCTCGCTGCTGCTGGTCCGCGACCTCGCCCGGGACCCGATCGCCCACCTCGGCGACACCCTGGACGACGCGGCCGGCGAGTGCTTCGACAAGGCCGCCCGGATCCTCGGACTGCCCTACCCCGGCGGGCCGGCCGTCGACCGCGCGGCCCGCGACGGCGACCCGACGGCCGTCCGGCTGCCGCGCCCGCTGACCGGGCCGCGGGACGACCCGTACGCCTTCTCCTTCTCCGGCCTCAAGACCGCCGCCGCCCGCTGGGTCGAGGCGCAGCGCGCGGCGGGCGCCGAGCCGAACGTCCCGGACGCGGCCGCCGCACTCCAGGAGGCGATCGCGGACGTGCTCACCCGCAAAGCGGTGCGGGCCTGCAGCGACCACGGCATCGACACCCTGGTGGTGGTCGGCGGGGTCGCCGCCAACTCCCGGGTCAGGGCGCTCGCCGAGCAGCGCTGCGCCGCGGCGGGCATCACCCTGCGGGTGCCGCCGCTGCGGCTGTGCACGGACAACGGCGCGATGGTCGCGGCAATCGGTGACCTGCTGCTCCGCTCGGGGGCCGAACCGGCTCCGACTGACGTCTCGGTGGACCCTTCGGCGCCGCTGGAGTTCGCGGCGCTCACGCCCCGGGCGCGGTCCGCAGCCTGACGGACCACCACGGACGGCGGGAGGGGCGCGGACGGCGAAAGCGCGCGGGCAGCGGGAGGGGCACGGACGGCGGGAGGGGCACGGTTCGGTCTCGTCGGCCGGAAGTCCGGTTCCGAGGTCTTCCCTTTACCTGAATGAGTGTGCCATTTTACATGTCACACATCAGGTTCCGTCCGTGCGCCCCCACCGCACGGCCCCCCTCACGGTCCCGGAGGCCCCCACCCCATGCGTCCCTTCCGCATAGCGAAGGCGACCGCGCGCAGACTCCCCGCGCTCGGCGCCGCCTTCTTCCTCGCGCTCGGACTGTTCTCCCCGCAGGCGCACGCGGCCGACCGCCCTTCGACGCCGACTCCCCGTCCGGACAGGACGGTTGCCCCGCACGCGATCCCGGTGCCGAAGTCACCCGACACCCCGCAGGACCCCCGCCCGCTCGCCTCCGAGAGCCAGGGCAAGCCCACCGCCCCGACCTCCGGCGGCAGCGCGGGCACCGCCCGGACCGCGCGGCAGCTGTCCGCCTGCGACGCCTCGGCGTTCACGAGCACGTCCGGTGCGGCGCTGGTCAAACAGGTCAAGTCGGCCGGCCTGGACTGCGTCAACACGCTCTTCACGCTCACCGGCGACAGCGCCAAGGGCGCCTTCAACGAGGCCCAGATGGTGACCGTCGCCAACGCCCTGCGCGACACCGCCACCGGCTATCCCGGCGACGACTCCACCTCCGCCGGGCAGTTGGTGCTGTTCCTGCGGGCCGGCTACTACGTGCAGTGGTACCACCCCGACGCCGTCGGCCCGTACGGCGCCGACCTGCGCAGCGCGATCCGCGGCGCGCTGGACGCCTTCTTCGCCACCCCGCACAGCAAGGACGTCACCGAGGCCAACGGCGCCACCCTGGCCGAGGCCGTCACGCTGATCGACAGCGCCCGGGAGAACGCCCGCTACACCGGCGTGGTCAAGCGCCTGCTGAACGACTACACCGGCGGGTGGACCGGATCGATGGCCGCCGCCGTCGCCAACACCGCGACCGTCATCGAACGCGGCTTCGAGCTCCCCGAGTTCACCGCGGCCCTCCAGGCCGACCCGTCCTTCGCCACCACCATGGCCTCCTTCGTCACCCGCAACAGCGCCCAGCTCACCGGCTCCGACCCGGTCACCACCATCGGCATCCAGATCGGCAACCTGCTCACCGCCGACGGGCTCCGGGCGCAGGGCCGGCCGATCGTCAAGGACCTGGTCAACCGCTACCCGCTGGTCGGCACCACCGGTCCGCTCACCATGAACCTGCTCTGGTTCGCGGAGAAGAAGGACGCCGGCAACTGCTCCTACTACGGCACCTGCGACGTACCCGCCAAGCTCGTCCCGCTGGTGCTCAAGAGCGACCACACCTGCAGCCCGAACCTGCGCATCCGCTCGCAGAGCATGACCGCCCAGCAGAACGCCGACACCTGCACCAGCCTGGTCAACCAGGACGCGTACTTCCACCGCGTGGTCAAGGACACCGGCCCGGTCGCGGACGACCGCAACACCGGCCTGGAGGTCGTCGTCTTCGACGACTACTACAACTACAGCCTCTACGCCTGGGAGATGTACGGCATCGCCGTCGACAACGGCGGCATGTACGAGGAGGGCAACCCGGCCACGCCCGGCAACCAGGCCCGCTTCATCGCCCACCAGGCCGACTGGCTGCGCCCCGACTTCCAGATCTGGAACCTCAACCACGAGTACACCCACTACCTCGACGGCCGCTACGACATGTACGGCGACTTCGAGGCCGGCATGACCACCCCGACCGTCTGGTGGGTCGAGGGCCTGGCCGAGTACGTCTCCTACGGCTACCGGGGCGTCCACTACGACGACGCCGTCACCCAGGCGGGCAAGGGCACGTACCCGCTGAGCACCCTGTTCGACTCCACCTACGACAACGCCGACTCCACCCGGGTCTACAACTGGGGCTACCTGGCGGTGCGTTACATGCTCCAGTCGCACCCCCAGGACGTCGACGCGCTGCTCGCCGAGTACCGCGCCGGCGACTGGAACGGCGCCCGCACCCTGCTCAAGACCACCATCGGCACCCGCTACGACGCCGACTTCGCCGGCTGGCTCAAGGCCTGCGCCGCCGACGCCTGCGGCACCCTGCCCACCGGCCAGGCCCCGCTGTGCGCCGCCGCCGACACCCGGCAGTACGACAAGGACTGCCGCCGCGACGGCGTCGCCGCCACCACCGGCGACTACGGCTACAGCTTCCTCTACCTGCCGGCCGGGGTGAAGCAGCTGACCATCACCACCAGCGGCGGCACCGGCAACGCCGACCTCTACTTCAACGGGCCGTCCTGGGCCACCACTTCGTCCTACCAGGCGAAGTCCGCCAACCCCGGCAACGGCGAGACCCTGACCATCGGCAACCCGCCGTCCGGCTGGGTCTACTTCAGCCTCCACGCCCAGCAGGGCTTCGCCGGCGTGACCGTCACCACCACGTACAACTGACCGCTCCCGCAGCCACCGGAGGGTCCCGCGTCCGCGCGGGGCCCTCCGCCGTGCGTTCCGGCCCTCCGCCGTGCGTTCCGGCCGTCCCCGTCCGTTCAGGCCCCCGTGGAGTCGGACCCCCGTGGGGTCAGGCCGTCGCCGACCACGTGACCCGGGGCGGGCGGACGGCGGCGCACAGCGGGTGGCCCTTGGCGTCGGTGAGGCCGAGGCGCGCGACCAGCAGGCCGGTGGCGACCGCCCGCTCCAGGACCTCGTCGTCCACCGCGGCCAGCAGCAGCTTCGCCCGGCGGAACAGCGACCAGGCGTCGCCTTCCGGCGTCACCCAGTTCAGGTAGACGAACCGCCCGCCCGGGCCGCCCTGGACGTAGCGCCCGGTGACGTCCGCCCCGCCGTCCGGCAGCGGCTTCGCCGCGCACTCCAGCGACCACCGCGCCCGGGGCGCGTCCCCGGGCTGCGGATCCAGCAGCTCGGCCGGGCGGCCCCGGCGCTGGACGGCGACGTGGATGTCCCGGTACCCCGGGAAGCCCGGCGCGACCCCGCACGCGCGGCCGGGCAGGGCGGTGGCCTCGATCCTCAGCTCCATGCCCGCCATCGTCCCCCACCGGTCGGCCGGTCCGGCGCCCAGCCGGGCACCCCGAGGGCTCCGGTAAAGACCTCGAAAAATGCGCTGGTAAAGGGGGGTGGAAATACCCCCACCGGAAAAGGTTATAACGATTCGCCATTCGAATTGGCGGTCAACCGGGCATGGAAATCGAACTCCAGTGATCGAAGGGGTATCAGGAGCGCCTTCTTTCGGTTAAGGTCCTGAGTCAGTTGAAGCGTTCGGCCCTCCAGACCGGAAAGCCGGACCCCACCGACGGTGCGGCCGACACCCATTCGCCGCGCCTGGAATCCCGGAAAGGGGATAGCCATGAAGATGATCAAGGCGATCGTGAAGAAGTTCCAGCGCAACGAGGACCTCGCCAACAACGCGTGGGTCCTGCACGTCATCTGATGCACCGCATCTGACGCACCACGCCCGGTGGGGCGGGGGCCTGGCCACCGCCCCACCGGCGCCGCATTTCATCGCTATTCCCACGGAGACGTGATTCTCGTGCAAGAAATGGCACCGGACACCGTCCGCGGACATTCCGTCGTCTTCGCCCCGCGAATTCAGGACCTGCTGGCCCGGGACACCAAGGTGTTCCGCGCCGAAGCCGCCACGGTCGGCGTTTCGGACGCCGCCCTGATGGCGGAAATCGTCGCGGCCCGCCCGGTGCTCCAGACGGAGCGCTCGGTCTACAAGCCCGCCGCCGGCGCCGACATCCCCCACGACAGCGCGACCCGCACCATCCGCGCACTCGGCCAGGACGTCATGGCGGGCATCAGGACACCGCCGCCCCCGGCGCACGCCCTCACCGGCGCCTGGCCCTACGCGCCCACCTCGTACCTGCGCCGGTGGCTCTTCGGCTCCGACCCGCTGCCCATCTCCCTGCTGGCGAAGCGCGGCATCACCCGCTCCGACACGCTCTCCCGCCTGGTCGACCACGCCGTCACCGCCCGGCCGGGCACCGGGAGCCCGGACGGCCGGCCCACCACGGCGATGGCCGGGCTGATCCGCGGGGCCGCCGACCCGCTGGACCGCAAGCAGGCCGTCGCCATGTACCGGCGGGCCTCCGCCACCCTGTGCGACGGCGTGGCCGCCCTGGCCGGCAACGCCCTGTGGCTCATGCGGGCGACCGGCACACCCCGGACCGACCTCACCGCCACCCTCTGGGAGACCCTCCGGCTGCTCCCGCCCGCCTGGATGCTCTACCGCAACGGCGGGCCGGCGTACACCGGACTGCACCCGGAGATCCGGCCCGAGGACAACATCGCCCTGCTCCCGCTGCTGATGCACCGCCACCCGGACTACTGGACGGACCCACTGGACTTCCGGCCCCAGCGGTGGACGTCGGTCGCCGACCCGGAGAAGACCCCCGGGTTCATGCCGTTCGGCTTCGACGGTGCCCGCTGCTGGGCCAAACACCTGGTCGTGCCGCTGGCCGAACGCCTGCTGACCGTCGCCCTCGACCACGGGCTCACCATCCGCACCCCCCGGCAGGACGCGCCCGTGCCGCTACGCTCCCTGCTCTCGGTGCGGTTCGAGGCCACCGTCGGCCGCTGACCGGCCCCGCCCTCCCGACAATCCCTGGACGCCCCATGGAATCCCCCACCCTCGCCGGCTGGGTCGGCGACCTCGACGGCTTCGCCGACCGGCGGTGGCAGCGCGAGCCCGCCGTCTACACCCCGGGGCGGCCCGTCTCGCCGTTCGACCTCGACGCGCTGGACGCCGCCTTCGACGGCGGACTGCTGCGCACCCCCTACCTGGAGCTGGTGCGCTCCGACAAGGTGGTCATCCCGCCCGAGGCCTTCACCACCCCCCGGACGATCAACGGCACCACCCACCACGGCTACGCCGACCGCGCCAAGGTGCTCGCCCTGCTGCGCACCGGCGCCACCCTGCTGCTGCGCCGCGTCGACCAGTGGCACGGCCCCACCGGCGAGCTGGTGGCCCGGCTGTCCGAGGAACTCGACCGCCGGGTGGAGGCCTTCTTCTTCCTCACCCCGGCCGGCGCCCAGGGCCTCGCCGTGCACCGCGACGACGCCGACGTGTTCGTCCTCCAGGTCACCGGGCGCAAGACCTGGTACGTCCACGACGCGCCCGCCGCGGCGGAGTGGTCGCTCGGCGAACTCCCCGACCACGAACACTCGGCGCAGCGCCTGCACACCGTCCTCGAACCCGGCGACGTGCTCTACGTCCCCCGCGCCTTCGCCCACCGCGCGGTCGGCGCCGGCGGACTCTCCGGCCACCTCTCACTGACCGTCCGCGACCTCTCGCTGCCGGAGCTGCGCACCGCCCTGGAGCGGCTGCTCGCCGAAGGGCTGGAAGCACCGACCCGCCCGCTCGGCGAGGATGCGATCGCCGACGCCTGCGCCGCCCTGCTCGACCACGCCCGGGCCCGGCTCGCCGCCGTCACCCCCGCGGACCTGCTGCGCGCCGCCCGGGCCGGCCAGGCGGAGCCCGCCGTGGCGGCGCGCCCGGAGACCTTCGCCGGGACGGCCCGGAACTGGGAGGCGGACGCCCCCGCCCGGGGGAGCGTCGGCCGCACCTGGCGGCGGCTGCGGGCCGTCGGCCGGAACCGGTCAGTCGGCTGACGGGAAGACCACCTGCTCGCCGAGCCGTTCGAAGCACCGCCAGGACTCCTCGACCTTCGAACTCGTCGGCAGCACGTCGATCCTCAGCTCGTGCTCCAGGGTGATCCGCAGGTCGCCCTCCGGCGCCCGCTCGACCGCCAGCACCCGGGGCGACTCCCGCGCCAGGAACTCCCGCAGTGCGTCGGCGCCGATGTCGTACGCGAGGCGGTCGCCGCTCCCGGCCGGCACCGGGTCCTGTCCGGCCGGCACCAGGTCCCCGGAGCCGAGGTAGACCTCCCCGCACTGGACGATCCGGAACGGGCACTGGGCGTGCACCGCGAACCGGCTGCCCGTCGACACCTCCCCGGAGTCGCCCAGCGGCCAGGAGACCGTCCCGCCGAAGTCGACCACCCCCGTGTCCCCGAACCGGTAGACGTCGACCCACACCTCGCCGACCAGGCCGCGCAGCAGCCGGTCGTCCGCGTCCCCGCCCTCATCGGGCCCCCCGTCGATACCCACCCGGCCATGGTCGTCCATCCGGGCCGGAGTCTCACCCGGTTTCCTGAGCCCGGCCGGGCGGACGGCGCCCGCCGTCCGCCCGGCGGGATCACCCGGTCAGTCCCCGGCCGGCCGCTGGGCCGGGACGGTGCGGTCGCGCTGGAGGTCGAGCAGTTCGCGGAACAACCCGTCGGGGCGGGCGGCGAGTTCGGCCCAGGTGCCGGTCTGCACGATGCTGCCCCGGTCCATCACGATCACCCGGTCCGCGACCGCCGCGTTGGCGATGTTGTGGGTCACCAGCAGGGTGATCCGGCCCGGCGCGAGGCCGCGCAGGGCGTGCAGGATGCGGTGCTCGGCGCGCGGGTCGAGGTCCGAGGTGGGCTCGTCCAGGATCAGCAACCCGGGGCTGCGCACGGTGCGGTAGAGCGCCCGGGCGACGGCCGCGCGCTGCCAGCCGCCGCCGGACAGCTCGGCGCCGCCCCACCAGCCCTGGGCGAGCAGGGTGCGCCAGCCCGAGCGCAGCCGGGCCACGGTCTCGTCGAAGCCGGTCCGGGCCGCGGCCTGCTCCACGTCCGCCATCAGCCGGTCGGTGAGGTGGCCCAGGTGGACGTTCTCGGCGGCGCCGAGCGGCCAGCGGGCGAACTCCTGCGGCACCCGGGCGACCCGGGCCCACATGCCGTCCGCGTCCAGTTCCTCGACCGGCACGCCGTCCCAGGTGATCCGGCCGGACTGCGGCAGGTACAGGCCGGACAGCAGCTTCAGCAGGGTGGACTTCCCGCTGCCGTTCTGCCCGATCACAGCCACCACCTCACCCGCCCGCAGAGTCAGGCTGACGCCACGCAGCGCGGGCTCCTGCTGCTCGCCCGGATAGGCGTGGCTCAGCTCGGTCACCTCGACCGACCGCGGCGCCTCCGGGACGAGCCGGCCGCGGGCGATGCGGTGGCCGCCGGCCTCGTCCAGGAAGGTGAAGTAGTCGTCCAGGTAGAGGCCCATCCGGTACAGCCGGGCACCGTTGCCGACCAGGCCGTGCAGCCCGGAGGCGGCGGTGCGCAGCGCGAAGGTGGCGGTGCCGGCGGCGGCGAGGTCGATCCGGCCGCTGCCGACCAGGAACAGCAGGGTGCCCCAGATCAGCGCGGTGCCGGCGCCGGTGCCGAACGCGGCCAGCAGCGACACCTTGGCGGCCTCCCGGGTGGCCCGGTCGGTGGCGGCGACGATCTTGGCCTCGGCGCGGCGGTACTTGGCCATCAGGAAGGGTGTGACCTGGTCCGAACGGACCTGGTCGGCACGGGTCTTGTCGATCAGGAACCACCGGTAGACGCGCAGTGCGCCGCGGTCCTCGTTGGTGCTCACCGCGGCCAGGTAGTGGATCCGGGCGGTGCGGACGGCGCCGACGGCGGTCGGCACCGAGCCGAGCAGCAGTAGCGGCACCAGCCAGGGGTGGAGCGTCGCCAGCACGCCCGCGGCGGCGGCCAGCGAGACGGTGGAGGCGATCACGTCCTGGGCGTTGGAGAGCAGGTCGGGCGTGGTCGAGGCGCCCCGGTCGGCGGCCTCCCACTGCTCGTTGTACGCGGGTTCGTCGTACGCCTTCAGCTCGGCGGCGCACCCGGCGGCGATCAGCGCCAGCTCCGCTTCCCTGGTGATCCGCGGCGACACCCGGCCGGACAGGGCCACCACCACGATGCCCAGGACGGCGCGCAGCCCGGCCGAGGCGGTCAGCAGGAGCAGCGACGGCGCGGCGGTGCGCAGGTGCTCGCTCACCGGGCCGACGACCAGCAGGGCGTCCAGGGTGCCGGTGGTGGCGTACAGCGCCAGCGCGCCGAACACCCCGGCCAGCGCCTGGCAGACCAGCAGCAGCACGGTCGACGCGCGGTCCGCCGCCCAGGCCAGCGCCAGTGCCCGGCGCACCAGGTGCGGCAGGCGGCGCAGCATCGCGCCCGCCGCCATCGAGGTGCCGGCCTCGGCGCGGCGGTCGCCGGGGAACCGCAGGCGCAGTTCCTCGTCGTGCTCCTCGGGTTGCTGGCCGTGCGGCTGGTCGTGCGGCTGGTCGGGTTGGGGTTTCTCGGACTTCACGAGCTGCTCCGACACCGGGTTCCTCCCTGGTACGGCGGCCTGCGGCCACGGGTGGGTCCGCACGCGGGCAGCCCTCATCGCCGGGTGGGCGTGGTGGGTCGGCAGCGGTGCCGGTGGGCACTCTGCGAGGGGCGGGCTGCCGGTGCGGACCCCGATCCTGGCAGCGGTCGGCGGGGCCGCCCGGCGTGTCCCGGCCGGTCTCACCCGATCCGGGCGATTCTGTGTCGGCGACGGCGAGTTGGTGGATGTCGATCACCGGATCGGTCCGCGATGTTCGATTCGGGCAGGCCTGCGGACGGCTGCCCGGCAGGCGATCCGACGATCGGAGGAGCGGACCGCCGGGGCCAGGGACGCGGTGTTCCGCACGGGCCCGCCCGGGCCCGCCGGGGCAGGGAGGGGCAGGGAGGGGCAGGGAGGGCCGAGGGCGCCGGGGTCAGGTGGTCGGGGCTTCGAGGGTGAGGACGGCGGGGGTGGTGTCGGGGGCGGCGAGGCGGAGCAGGCCGTGGCCGATGCCGGCGAGGCCGACCATCAGGGAGGGGCTGTGGAGCCCGTTCGGCAGTCCGCAGCGCCGGCCCTGGGTCTCCAGGGCGTCCAGGGTGGCGTGGGCCTGCCGCTCGGCGGTCGCCCGCCAGCGGTCGCCGGCCTGGTGGAGGGCCTCCAGGTTGCCGAGATCGCCGTGGCAGAGCGAGGAGTTGTGGCCGAAGCCGTCCCGGAGGACGGTGTCGAGCGCGGTGTCGCGTTCGGCCAGGAGTGCGTCGCGCCGTTCGGGCAGCAGCGGGGCGAGCGCGGTGCGGGCCAGGGCGATGCCCGCGGCGCCGTGGCACCAGAGGGCGGGGTGGCTCGGGCCGTCGGGGCCGTCGTCCTCGCGGACGTCACGCCAGTTGGCGGCGGTGGGGTCGAACAGGGTGCGCTCGTACTCCACGGCGGCGAGGGCGAGACGGGGCAGCCGCGGGTCGCCCAGGCGGTGCCCGGCGCGGGCCAGGGCCCAGGCGATGCCGGAGCCGCCGTGGGCGAAGCCCGCGAGGGGGCGGCTGACGGTCTCCGCCAGGGCGGCGGGGAGCCAGCCGGTGCCGCCCTCGGGGTGCGGGTCGGCGGCCCCGACGAGGCGTTCGACGCAGACCGCCAGCGTGTCGGTGACGGCGGGCCCCGGACGGACGGCCTCCCAGGCGAGCAGGCCGCCGATGGTGCCGGCGTTCCCGGCGAGGACGTCGTACTGGGTGTCCTCGGCGGCGGTGGCGGCGATGCGGTCGAGGACCAGGCCGCCGAGCGCGTCGAGTTCCGGGTCCGGATGGTCGGCGGCGAGGTGGGCGAGCGCGTACAGCACCCCGCCGGCGCCGGCCAGGCCGCCGCCGAGCCGGTCGGCCCGGCGGCGGATCTGCTGACGTAGCGTCAATTCGGCGGCTCGGGCGGCCTCTTGGTGCGAGCGGTCGCCGGTGACCCGGGCGAGCTGATGGAGGAAGAGGACGATGCCCGCGGTGCCGCTGTACAGGTCCGGGCCGAGTTCGGCGGGGGCCCAGCGGCCGGGCGGGGCCCAGTTGGGGCCGGCCCAGGCGAGGTCGGCGGCGCCCCGGTAGGCCTCGCGGAGCAGTTGTTCACCGGCGTCCACGGCCTGGGCGAGAGCGCGGGCGGCCAGGCTCCCGGCCCGCACGGCAGGCGCCTGGGGTCGGGCGGTGGCGACGGCCCGGCCGGGCTCGCGCACCCCGTCGGCCGTGGTCACCGAGAGCCTGAGCAACTGGAGTTGGCGGGCGAGGTCCTCCTCACCGAGGCCGTCCGCCTTGGCGAGCGCCAGGTCGAGGGCCGGCTGCTCGGTGACGCCGGGGACGAGCGCGCCGGTGGCCGAGCGGGCGTCGACGCCGTCCGGGCGGATGGTGAAGACGGGTACGTCGCCGCGCCACAGGTCGGCGCGCTCGTGCTCGACGAAGTCGAGGGCCTGCTCCTCCCAGCCGACGAGTGCCCAGAGCCGGTCGAGGTGGCGGTCCTGGTCGAGGGCGTCGCGCAGGGCGTCGGGGTGGCAGGCGGTGTTGAGCAGACTTCGGTACTCGAAGGTGTCGCGGCGCAGCAGGCGGGTCTCGTCGGCCGCGAACGCGCCGATCAGCGCACGGAGTTGCGGCTTGTCGGCGGCGAGCAGTCGGTAGGCCTCGGTGAAGCCGGCCGTCAACTCCGCCAGGTGGTCGGCAAGTCGCAGCGGCTGGTCGGCCGGTACGGGCCGGCTGCCGGGGGCTTCGACGGGCAACCGCCGGTACTCCAGCCGGAGTTCGTCCGTGCCCTGGCCGACCAGGACGGGCAGCGGACGGGGCGGGAGGCTGCCCGGGTCCCAGCCGAGGGCGGAGATGTCGGCACCGCCGTTGCCCTCGTCCCACATCCGCTCGGGGAGCAGGCCCGAGCGCAGTACCGAGTGCCGGGCCTGGTGGCGGGCGAGCCGCTCGGACTCGGAGAGGTCCTTGGCGGGCTCGCGCAGGTCGGGGTGGAGGATCGCCTCCAGGTCGATGAGCACCGGCTGGTCCCGGACGGCGAGCAGGTTCTGGGCGTGGCAGTCGACCGCGTCGAGCACGTACATCAGCGCGGCGAGGGCGCCGGCGCGGTGGTAGAAGTCGCGCAACTCGGCGTCGTCCCTGGCCGGTTCGGCGGTGAGGTGGGCGACCCAGCCGTAGCCGTCGGCGGCCAGGTGGGTCAGGTCGCGCAGCGGCAGCCGCAGTTGCGGGTTGAGCCAGTGGAGGAGCTGCTGGAAGTGGGTCTCGGCGCCCAGCGGCCGCGGCTTGTAGACGATCCGGACGCCCTGCTCGAAGCGCAGGGAGCTGACCGTGGCGCCGCCGCGGTGCGGGTCGCCGAGGCCGGTGGCGAGTTCGGTGAGCCGGCCGAGCGGGCGGCCGTCCGCGAAGGTGCGGGCGAGGGCGGGGAGGTCGGCGGCGAGGCGGCGGAACAGGGTGAGGGTGGTGCCCGTCCACTGCTCGGCGGCGGTGGCGAGGCGGAATGCCAGGACCGGGTACTCGGCGAGGAGTCGCAGCGCCCGCTCGGGCCGGGTGAGCCGGCCGAGGAAGTCCCGGTAGCGCTGCTCGGGGGTGTCGCCGGACGATTCGCCGGTGAGGCGGGCGACATGGAGTTCGGTGATGACGGTCCTGGTCGCCATCCCGTGGGCGGTGGCGGTGAGCGCGGGGAGGGCGAGCGCGGCCAGTTCCTCGGGGGTGCCGAGGGCGGGGGCGTCCAGGGCGGCGAGGCCGGCGCACAGGCGGTCACGGGCGTCGGCGAGCAGCGGGGCGACCAGCCCGGCGAACTCGTGTTCCGCGGGGACGTCCAGGGTGGCCGCCCGGTCGAAGGCGGCGGCCAGCCGCTCGGCCCACGGGGGCGTCCCGAGTCGGGCGGCGAGCGCCTCGGGGGGCTCGGCGAGCAGGGCACGCAGGGCTTCGGGGTCGAGGCCGTCGGCGGCGAGGCGGTGCGCGAACCAGCCGGCCCGGTCGAACGGCGCCTGGGCCTGCCAGCGCTCCAGCTTCCGGGCGGCGCGGGCGGCGCGCTCGGTATGCCCGGCACGGTCGGATTGCCCGGCACGGTCGGATTGCTCGGCGCCGCCGGCCTGCGACGGGTCGAACCCTTCCGGCGCCCGGCCGCGGGCGTTCAGCGGAACGGCTCGGGCAGCCGCCCGCAGGAGTTCGGACGCGTCGACCACGGGGTGGTGCTGCCTCTCTACTGGTACTCGTTCGCTGGTACTCGTCTGCTGGCACTCGTCTTCTGGTACTCGTCTGCACTGACGCCCGGGGCAGGTCCGGCGCGGACCCGGCCGGCCGTACGACCGTGGCCGGGGTCGGCGCCGGACCCCGGTCTCAGAAGCTGCAGACGCGCCCGCAGCTGGACCAGCCGTCGCAGGTGCTGTTCAGCACCGCGGCGGTCACGTAGAGCTCGTCGGCCGGCTCGCCGGCCGGGTGGACCGACCCGCCCTGACCGAGGGTGAGCCGGAAGTCCTCGTCCTTCAGTGCGCGAACCTGCTCAGCTGTGGGCTGCATGATGCCTCCTGCAAGCGTTCGGGTCTGGCACGGGTGTGCCGGTCCGGGATCCTGACAGCGCCCCACCCGTCACACCAGGGGCACGCGTCCCGGCGGTACGTGTTTCGGTCAGGATCGAACCAACGCCCCGGCGGCCGCCGCGCCCCCGTTCCACCAGGCCGGGCCGGGCCCGGCTCCGCCGTCCGGTCGTTCGGGCGGCCCGGTACGGCCCCGGGCGGCCCGCCACGGCCCCGCAGGTGGCCGAAAAACGGCCGGTTGCGCCCAGGTGAACCGGGGCCCTGGTTTGAACCCCCGGCTCCTGTGGCAGCGCCCCGCGCCGAGGGCCACGATGGAGACCCGAGCGACCCCACCCCGATCGGAGTGCGATGAGCGAGCAGCACAACCTGGTTCTGCTGACCTTTCCGGACACCACCTCGTGGCGGCTCGCCTTCGACGGTGCCCAGCACCTGCCGGGGCTGCGGATGGCGGCGGCGCTGGAGCGGAGTGCGGACGGGGTGCTGGAGATCCGGGACACCTTCACCCGGGGCGCGGGGGTGGCGACCGTCGGCTCGGGGGTGGTGGGCGGCCTGGTGGGGCTGCTCGGCGGGCCGATCGGGGTGCTGCTGGGCTTCGCGGCGGGTGCGGCGCTGGGCAACGCGGCGGAGGAGCACATCGCGACGGAGGCCGGCGCGGCGCTGATCGTGCTGTCGCCGCGAGTGCCGGACGGCGGGGCGATGGTCGCCCTGGAGGTGCGGGAGTCCTCGCCCGGACCGGCCGACGAACTGGCCGCCGAGTACGGGGCGTCGGTCGAGCGGATCGACGAGCACACCTTCACCGAGCAGGTCCGCGAGGCGGAGCGGAAGGCCGACGAGCAGCGGGACGAGGAGCAGCGGGACAGCCGGGCCAGGGCCGGGGAGCGGAAGGCCGGGGAGTCCTGAGCCGCTCAGGCCATCCGGTACGGCACCGGCATCGAGCCCGTCCGTCCGGTCCTGCGCGAGGCGGCCGGCACACGTGTCACTCCGCGCGCAGGGCGTCCACCGTCCGGGCCCGGGCCGACCGGACGGCCGGGAGCAGGGCGCCGAGCAGGGCGAGCAGCACACCGCCGAGGCCGAGCAGGGCCAGGATCGGGGTGCCGAAGACGTCCAGCGCCGTCGCCGGGATGTCCAGTCCGGCGCTGTGGCCCATGGCGGGCACGGTGAGGCCGTGCAGCAGCAGGCCGACCGGCAGGCCGATCGCGCCGCCGACCAGCCCGACCAGGAGCACCGAGGCGAGCACCACGCCGACGGTCTGGGCCGGCGTCATGCCGAGCGCCTTGGCGACGCCGGTGTCGCGGCTGCGCTCGCGGATCTCCAGTACGACGGTGTTGAGGACGCCGAGCCCGGCGACCACGACCAGCAGCACGGTCAGGGTGGCGGTGAGCGAGTCGAGGGCGAGGATCGAGTCGGCGGAGTGCTGCGGGACGCCGTCCTCGGCGGTCTGGCCGAGCGGGGCGAGCGCGCCGCCGAGGGCGGTGGCGTAGGCGGTGCGGTCGGTGCCGGGGCGGAGCTTGACGAACCACTGGTCGGGGACGGGCGCGGTGCCGCTCGGGAGGCCTCCGGCGTCGGTGAACAGCTCGTTGGTCTGCACGTGCGGGTCGAAGACCTCGCCGACGATCCGGACGGTGACCGGCCGGCCGTGGTCGGTGAAGGTCACCCGGTCGCCGAGCCCGATCGAGGCCGCGGCGAGGAAGGTGTTCGGGGCGACGGCCTCGCCGGGCCCCTGGTACCAGCGGCCGGCGACCATCCGGTACCCCGCCCAGGAGGAGTCGCCCCGGAAGGTGGTCAGCGCGGTGCTCCCGGCCACACCGGGGACGGTGACGTCCTCGACGCCGACGCCGTAGTAGGCGGCGGTGCCCGGCTGGGCGGTGAGCGCGGCGGTGACGGCGGCCGGATCGGCCGGGGCCGGCTTCACCGGGGCGGCCCCGGGTTGGACGGCCGGTCGGACGGGCGTCACCAGGACGTCCGCGCTCGCGTGGTTCTTGGCCTCCTGCACCCAGCTCATCGTGCCGCCCATGCCGACCGCGAAGGTTGCCGAGGCCGTCCCGAACAGCACGGCGGCGAGCATCCCGGCGGCCCTGGCCGGGCGGGCGAAGGGCTGGGCGAGGCCGAGGCTGACCGGCCGGGGCAGCGGCAGCCGGGCGGCCAGCGCGGCGACCCGCCGGGCCAGGGCGTCCCGCCTGGTACCGCCCGCCGTACGGCCGACGGCCAGCGCGTCAACGGTGCGCAGCCGACCGGCCCGGGCGGCGCCCGCCCAGGCGACCAGGGCGACGGCGGCGAGGGTGCCGCCGGCCACCGCGACGTCCACCCAGGGGGCGATGCCGGAGGCCTTGGTGCCGTAGAGGTTTCCGGCGGTGGCGAGCACCGGCACGGCCAGCAGGTTGCCCGCCACCACCCCGAGCAGGACGCCGACGGTGGCCGGGACCAGCGCCTGGGCGACGTAGGCGCGCACCACCTGGGCCGGGGTGCAGCCGATCGCCTTGAGCACGCCGATCCGCCGGGTGGCGGTGCCGACGGCGCCGGCCACCACATTGCCCGCGACCAGCACCGACATCGCCATGCCGAGCAGGCCGAAGGCGACCATGAACGGCAGGACCAGCGCGGTGTTGCGGTCCGATCCCTGCTTGGCGGCGAGCCAGGACTGGGCACCGGTCAGTGCCCCGGCAGGTGCGGCGGCGGCGACGGCGGTCCGGTCGGCGTCCATCGCACCGGTGGTGGCCGCGTCGGCGAAGCGGTAGAGCAGTTCGTAGCCGGGGGTGCTGCCGGGGGCGGTGAGGGCGGGGATCGCCTCGGGCGTCACCCAGGCGTCGGCGGTGCGGCTGACCGAGCGGGCGAAGCCGACCACCTTCAGGGTGGGGGCGCCCGGCAGGCCGGGCAGGCGCAGGGTGCCGCCGAGCGGCACGTTCTGGTTCAGGTACGAGTCGCCGATCGTCACCTCGCCCGGCTTGGTCGGCCAACTCCCCTCCGTCAGCTGGACCTTGTCGATGCCCTCGGCGGCCGGGGCGCGGCCAGCGACGGTCATCGGGTCCATCGTCGCCCCGACCGGGACGCTGGAGCCGGGGCCCGGCTCGGGGTCGACGGTGACGGTCCGGAAGGGGCCGGCCGTCTCCGTCACCCCGGCGGCGTGCGCGGTGGCGGCGAGTTGGCCGGCGGTCACCCGGGTGCCGTCGAAGCGCGCGGTGAGGTGGGCGCCGTGCTGGCCGTCGAAGGCCTGGTCGAAGGGGGCCTCGGAGGCGACCAGCAGCGAGCCGCCGAGGACGGAGCAGGTGGTGGCCACCAGGGCGGACAGCCCGATGGCGATCGACTGGGTCCGGCGGCGCCGTACTCCGGCGCGAACGACCCGGCTCAGCGCACTCATGCGCCCACCTCGCTACGCTCGGCAGGCGCTTCGCGCAACACGCACCCCTTGATGATTCGCTCGCTTCGCTCACTCATGCGCCCACCTCGCCACGCTCGGCAGGCGCTTCGCGCAACACGCACCCCTTGATGATTCTCCCCCAGCCTTCGGCCGGGGGGACCCCCATGCTTCGCTCACTCATGCCGCCACCGCCGCGGTGTCCGACTCAACCCGGCCGTCCCGCATCCGGACGGTCCGGGTGGCGCAGTCCTCGGCGAGGGTCAGGTCGTGGGTGACGATCAGGATGGTCTGGCCGTCCTGGTGCAGCTCCCGGAACAGCTCCTTGACGTCCTCGCCGGAGGCCGAGTCCAGTGCGCCGGTCGGCTCGTCGGCCAGCAGCAGGGGCGGATTGTTCATCAACGCCCTTGCCACCGCCACCCGTTGGCGTTCGCCGCCGGAGAGCCGGCCGGGGTGGGCGCGGGCGTGCCGGTCGATGCCGAGCGACTCCAGCAACTCGGCGGCCCGCCGCCGGGCCCCGGCCCGGGGGACTCCGGCCAGTTCGCCGGCCAGCACCACGTTGTCGGCCACCGTCAGGTCGTCCAGCAGGTTGAAGAACTGGAACACCATGCCGATCGTGCCGCGCCGGTACTTGGCCGAGCCCTTCTCGTTCAGCCGGTCCACCCGGACCCCGGCCACGGTGACCGTCCCGGCGCTCGGCCGGTCCAGCCCGGCGACCAGGTTCAGCAGGGTGGACTTCCCGCTGCCGGACGGGCCGAGCAGCGCCACCGACTCCCCCGCCCGGACGCTCAGCGTCACCCCGTCGAGCGCCGCCCGCGCGCCCTCGTAGCGGCGGCTCACACCGCTCAGTTCGATCACCGGATCGTTGTTCATGTCCCCGCTCCTCGTGCTGTCCTGCCTGGTGACGAGGACGAAGGTACGGACGGACGGCACCGCACCGCGTCCGCCGCCGGCCGCAGGTTCCGTACCGCGTCGGGCGTACGGCCGCCGGCGTCATCCTTGCGAGGTAGTCGACCGGTGTACCGGCCGCCGCCGCTCGCGGGGCTGTCCCGGGCGACGGCCGACCGCCACAATGTCCCGGTGATCAACCACCCCGCGGTACAACGGCTGCTCGCCGGCGCCCGCCCGGGCGGCGGCGCGGGCGGCGCACCTCCCCCACCCCGGCCGACCCGGCGCGGCCAGGCCTTCGACCTGGCCCTGGCCCTGTTCCTCTCGTTCACCTCCGGCCGCTACGCCGCCATCGCCGGCGGCCCGAACGACCCCGCGTGGACCGGGCTGTTACTGCTGGTGCCGCTCCTCCCGCTGCCGCTGGTGCTGCGCCGGCGCCACCCGCTGGCGGTGCTGTGGACGGTGCTGCCGGCCGCGCTGCTGGTGCGGGGGCAGTCCGAGGACATCGCGTACTCGGCGGGCGTGGCGGTGATCGTCGCCGCCTACAGCGCGGCCGGGTACGGGCGCCGCACCGCCGCACTGCCGGTGAGCCTGGCGGCCGCCACGGCCGCGCTCGTGGTGCTGTTCGACTCCGCCAAGCTGCCGCACTTCCCGAACTCGGTGGTGGCCGTGCTCGTCCTGGTACCGGTGTTCGCGGTCGCCTACGAACTGCGGATGTGGCGCCGCCGGGTGGAGCAGGGACGGGAGCGGCTGTCCGCCCTGGAGCGCGAGCAGCTGACCGCGCTGGACCGCGCGGTGGAGCTCGAACGGGCGCGCATCGCACGGGAGCTGCACGACGTGGTGACCCACAACGTGAGCATGATGACGATCCAGGCCGGGGCCGCCCGCAAGATCCTCGACACCGCCCCGGACAAGGCCCGCGAGGCGATGGCCGCGGTGGAGTCCGGCGGGCGCGCGGCGATGACCGAACTGCGGCACGTGATGGGCCTGTTGACCATCGACTCGGGCGCCGGGGAGGATCCGGCAGCCGATGCCGACCTCAGCCCGCAGCCCGGCCTGGGCCGGCTGGACGCCCTGGTCGAGGGCGTCCGCCGGGCCGGACTGCCGGTGGAGTTGACCGTGTCCGGGCAGCGGCGGACCGTCCCGCCCGGGGTCGAACTCGCCGCCTACCGGGTCGTCCAGGAGGCGCTCACCAACACCGTCAAGCACGCGGGCGGCGCCGACGCCGCGGTGACCGTCGACTACGCCGCCGACCACCTGCGGGTGGAGGTCACCGACACCGGCGGCCGCCCCACCGGCGCCGCCGCCACCGGCAACGGCCGCGGCCTGCTCGGACTGCGCGAACGCCTCGCCGTCTACGGCGGCACCCTGCACACCGGCCCCCGGCCGCGCGGTGGCTACCGCGTCACGGCCTCGATACCCCTGGAGAGTTGATGGCCACCGGAGAGAAGGAGCGGCCGCTGCGCGTGGTGGTCGCCGACGACCAGGCGCTGGTCCGGATCGGCTTCCGGCTGATCCTGGAGTCCGAGGGGATCGAGGTGGTCGCCGAGGCCGAGGACGGCGAGCAGGCCGTCGCCGCCGTCCGCCGGAGCAGACCGGACGTGGTGCTGATGGACATCCGGATGCCCGGACTGGACGGCCTGGAGGCCACCCGGCGGATCCTCGCCGAACGCAGCGCCGACGCGCCCCGGATCATCATGCTGACCACCTTCGACCTGGACCACTACGTGTACGCCGCGATGGCCGCCGGGGCCAGCGGGTTCCTGCTCAAGGACGTCACCCCGGAACACCTGGCCGCCGCCGTCCGGCTGGTCCGCACCGGCGACGCGCTGCTCGCTCCCGCGATCACCCGCCGCCTGGTGGAGCGCTTCGCCCGCCCGGCCGCCCCGGACGCGGCCGCCCCGCACCGCGAACTGGCCACCCTCACCCCGCGCGAGTTGGAGGTGATGGGGCTGCTCGCCCGCGGCCTCAGCAACGCCGAACTCGCCGCCCGGCTGCAGCTCTCCGAGGCGACGGTGAAGACCCATGTGGCCCGGATCCTGGGCAAGTTGGGCCTGCGGGACCGCGCTCAGGTGGTGGTCGCGGCGTACGAGACCGGGCTGGTCAGCGTGGGAACGCCCGGAACGCCGTGACGACACGCGCGGGGCACCGTGACGACACGCGCCGGCGCACCGTGACGACGCGCGCGGCACCGTGACGACGTACGGGAGCCCCGGGGGTTCGCACCCCCGGGGCTCCCGACTACCTCAGCGGTGTCACACCAGGTCGAAGCGGTCCGCGTTCATGACCTTGACCCAGGCCGCGACGAAGTCCTCCACGAACTTCTCCTTGGCGTCGTCGCTCGCGTACACCTCCGCGACGGCCCGCAGCTCGGAGTTCGAGCCGAAGACCAGGTCTGCGCGGGTGCCGGTCCACTTGACCGCGCCGGAGGCGTCCCGGGCCTCGAAGGTGTGGGAGTCCTCCGAGGTGGACGACCAACTGATGCCCAGGTCCAGCAGGTTGACGAAGAAGTCGTTCGTCAGCACGCCCGGGGTCTCGGTCAGCACACCGTGCGCGGACTGCTGGTGGTTGGCCCCCAGCACGCGCAACCCGCCGACCAGAACGGTCAGTTCGGGCGCGCTGAGGCCCAGCAGGTTCGCCTTGTCCAGCAGCAGGAACTCGGCCGGCAGCCGGTTGCCCTTGCCGACCCAGTTGCGGAAGCCGTCCGCCTTGGGCTCCATCGCGGCGAAGGACTCGGTGTCGGTCAGCTCCTGCGGGGCGTCCACCCGGCCCGCCGCGAACGGCACCTCGACGGCCAGCCCGGCCGCCTTGGCCGCCTGCTCGACACCGACGCCGCCGGCCAGCACCACCAGGTCGGCCATCGAGACCTGCGTGTCGCCGGCCTGCGCGTTGAAGTCGCGCTGCACGCCCTCCAGCGCCCGCAGCACGGCGGCCAGCTGGTCCGGCTCGTTGACCTCCCAGCCGGCCTGCGGCTGCAGCCGGATCCGGCCGCCGTTGGCACCGCCGCGCTTGTCGCTGTTGCGGAAGGAGGAGGCCGCCGCCCAGGCGGTGGAGACCAGTTCGGAGACCGACAGCCCGGTGGCCGCGATCCGCCGCTTGAGGTCCGCCACGTCCGCGGCGCCGACCTGCTGGTAGGAGACGGCCGGCAGCGGGTCCTGCCAGAGCAGCTGCTCGCTCGGGACCTCCGGACCGAGGTAGCGCACCACCGGGCCCATGTCGCGGTGGGTGAGCTTGTACCAGGCGCGGGCGAAGGCGTCGGCGAACTCCGCCGGGTTCTCCAGGAAGCGCCGGGAGATCGGCCCGTACACCGGGTCGAAGCGCAGCGAGAGGTCGGTGGTGAGCATGATCGGGGCGTGCCGCTTGGCCGGGTCGTGGGCGTCCGGCACGGTGCCCTCGCCGGCGCCGTCCTTGGGCTTCCACTGGTGGGCGCCGGCCGGGCTCTTGGTGAGCTCCCACTCGTAGCCGAACAGCGTCTCGAAGAAGCTGTTGTCCCAGGTGATCGGGGTGGCCGTCCAGATGCCCTCGAGGCCGCTGGTGATGGCGTCGCCGCCGACGCCGGTGCCGTAGCGGCTCTTCCAGCCGAGTCCCTGCTGCTCCATCGGCGCGTCCTCCGGGTCCGGACCGACGTTGTCCGCCGGGCCGGCGCCGTGGGTCTTGCCGAAGGTGTGGCCGCCGGCGATCAGCGCGACGGTCTCCTCGTCGTTCATCGCCATCCGGTAGAAGGTCTCGCGGATGTCGCGGGCGGCGGCGACCGGGTCCGGATTGCCGTTGGGGCCCTCGGGGTTGACGTAGATCAGGCCCATCTGCACGGCGGCCAGCGGGCTCTCCAGCTCGCGGTCGCCGGTGTAGCGCTCGTCGCCCAGCCAGGTGGTCTCCGGGCCCCAGTAGACGTCCTCGTCGGGCTCCCACTCGTCGACCCGGCCACCGCCGAAGCCGAAGGTCTCGAAGCCCATGCCCTCCAGGGCGACGTTGCCGGTCAGGACGATCAGGTCGGCCCAGGACAGGCTGCGCCCGTACTTCTTCTTCACCGGCCAGAGCAGGCGGCGGGCCTTGTCCAGGCTGGCGTTGTCGGGCCAGCTGTTCAGCGGGGCGAAGCGCTGCTGCCCGCCGCCGGCGCCGCCGCGGCCGTCGCTGATCCGGTAGGTGCCGGCGCTGTGCCAGGCCATCCGGATCATGAAGGGGCCGTAGTAGCCGAAGTCGGCCGGCCACCAGTCCTGCGAGGTGGTGAGCACCTCCTGGATGTCCCGCTTGACGGCCGGGAGGTCGAGGGCGGCGAACGCCGCGGCGTAGTCGAAGTCCGCGCCGAGCGGGTTGGCGACGGCGGGGTTCTTGGCGAGGATCTTGAGGTTCAACCGCTCCGGCCACCACTGGCGGTTCCCGCCGCCCTGGGTGGGGTGGAGCGCGCGCCCGTGGTTGACCGGGCAGACGCCCGCGCCCGCCTCTACAACGGTTGCATCGTGGTTCTCAGACATGGGAATCCTTCCCTAGAAAGGCGGATCACGGTGTCTATCTGCTACCTACGGCACCTAGTGCTGCTATCCGGATACTGCCGATACCCAGGCTAGCGCCGGAGCCGATCCTACGATGGACGTGATCCACGTCAAGAAAGACACCAAACCCATATCCGGTCGGGAGCCGGAATCCCCGGGATCCGCGTTGGTAAACTCCGGTCTTCCCCGTGACCTGAATAGGTGAACCGTTATGAGTGACCTGCTGGAGCGGCTGCGCGAGCGCGGCTGGCGACTCACCTCCCAGCGGCGTGTCGTGGCCGAGGTCCTGGACGGCGAGCACGTGCACCTGACCGCCGACGAGGTGCACGCCCGGGCCGCCGAACGCCTCCCGGAGATCTCCCGCGCGACGGTCTACAACACCCTCGGTGAGCTGGTCACCCTCGGCGAGGTCATCGAGGTGTCCACCGACGGGCGGGCCAAGCGCTACGACCCCAACGCCCACCACCCCCACCAGCACCTGGTCTGCACCGGCTGCGGTGCCATCCGCGACGTCCACCCGGTCGGCAGCCCGCTCGCCGACCTCCCGACCGACCAGCGCTTCGGCTTCACCGTCTCCGGCGCCGAGATCACCTACCGGGGGCTCTGCCCCACCTGCGCGGGCTGACGGCGCCCCCCGCTCCGCCGCTGCCCGCTCCCCTCCACTGCCCGTGGCCCGTGCGCCCGTGCCCCCGCGCGTTCGCGCGTTCGCGCGTTCGCGCGTTCGCGCCAGGCCGTGGCAGGCCGTGGCAGGCCGTGGCAGGCCGTGACTCCGCCCTCGGCTCCCGACGAAGGAGGCTCTGACCAGCGGCGATGCGGTCGGTAAGATGCGCCGGGGGTTCATTGCGGCGGGCAGAGGGGGGAGACGGCCGGTGGCTGGTTTGCGGTTCGCGGTGCTGGGGCCGGTGCACGGGTGGCGCGACGGCGGCGAGCTGACGCTCGGGGCGCCGCAGCAGCGGAGCCTGCTGATGTCGCTGCTACTGCGGGCCAACCACCCCGTACCGGTCGGCCAGCTGATCGACGACCTGTGGGGCGAGGAGCCGCCCGCAAGGGCCTCGGCCGTGATCCGGACGTACGTCCACCGGCTGCGCCGCGTCCTCGGGCCCGCCCCGCTGACCTCGCTCGGCGGGGGCTACCTGCTCACCCTGGACGCCGGCGGACTGGACACCCACCGCTGCGAGGAGCTGATCGGCGAGGCGAGGGAACTGCGGCTCGCCGGGGAGCACGCCGTCGCCGCCACCACGCTCCGCTCCGCCCTGGACCTGTGGCGGGGCGAGCCGATGTCCGGACTCCCCGGGCCGTACGTCGAGCGGCAGCGCGCCGAGTGGGCCGAACGCCGGGTGGCCGTCCTGGAGTCCTGTCTGGAGGCCGAGGTCGAGCTCGGCCCGTCGGGCCGGACCGTCGCCGAACTCACCGCCGCCGTGGCCGAGCACCCGCTCCGGGAGCGCTTCGCCGAGCTGCTGATGCTCGCCCTCTACCGGACCGGCCGGCAGGCCGATTCGCTGAGCGTGTACCGCGCCACCGACCGGCGGCTGCGGGCGCAGCTCGGCGTCGCCGCCGGGCCCGGCCTGCGCGAGGTTCAGCGCCGGATCCTGGCGGCCGACGCCGCCCTGATAACGCCCGCGCCGTCCCGGACCGGCACCGCCCCGGCCCGCCCGTCGCACCCGGCCCCGGTACGGCCCACCCAGGTGCCGGCCGACCTCTCCGACTTCACCGGCCGCGAGGCGCAGACGGCGGCGCTGCGGACCGCCCTGCTCGCCCCGGACGCCATGCCCGTGGCGACGGTGTCCGGCCTGGGCGGCGTCGGCAAGACGGCCCTGGCCGTGCACGTCGCGCACGGCCTGGCCGACGACTTCCCGGACGGCCAGCTCTACGTCGACCTGCACGGCGCGGACGGCCGCCCGACCCCGGCCGAGGAGGCCCTCGGCGCCGTCCTCCGCTCGCTCGGGATGCCCGCCGACGCGCTGCCCACCGGGCTCGCCGAACGCTCCGCCCAGTTCCGCTCACTGCTCTCCGGCCGGCGCGTGCTGGTGGTCCTCGACAACGCCCGGGACGCCGAGCAGATCAGGCCGCTGCTGCCCGGCCGACCCGGCTGCGCGGTGCTCGTCACCGGCCGGGTCAGGCTCGGTGCGCTGCCCAACGCGCACGTCGTCGAGCTGCCGGCCTTCGACCCGCAGGAGGCCCTCGACCTGCTCGGCCGGGTGATCGGCGAGCAACGGCTGCGGGCCGAGGCCGACACCGCCCTGGAGTTGGTCCGGCTCTGCGGCCACCTCCCGCTGGCCGTGCGCATCCTCGCCGCCCGCCTCGCCTGCCGGCCGGGCTGGACCATGGCGCGGCTGCTCGACAAGCTCTCCGAGAACCGCCGCCGGCTGGACGTGCTGCGCACCGGGGACCTCGCCGTCGAGTCGGCGTTCCGCTTCGGGTACGACCAGCTGGATCCCGAACAGGCCCGCGCCTTCCGCCTGTTGGCCGTGCCGGAGGTGCCCGACCTGTCGCCGGGCGCGGTCGCGGCGGTGCTCGGCCTGCCCGAGGACGAGGCCGAGGAGCTGGCCGAGTCGCTGGTCGACTGCTCGATGTTGGAGACCGCGCCGCCGGACCGCTACCGGTACCACGACCTGCTGCGCGCCTTCGCCCAGCGGCTCACCGGCCCGAGCCCGGCGGCGGACCACCCCGCCGCCGTCCTCACCCGACTGATGGTCCACCACCACGCCGAGACCGTCGCGGCCCTCGGCCCGTCCGCCGCCCGCGCCGCCCTGCCCGGCGCCGGTGCACCGGCCGCCCCCGACGCCCGCGCGGTGGTCCGCGCCCGCCGCGAGTACCAGGGCATCGGCGCCCTGGTCGGCCAGTACGCGGGCCTCCCGGACCCGGCCCGGCTCGACCTGGCGGCCGAACTCCTGCTCGACTGCAGTCTGTTGTGCGACACCGGGCAGGCCACCCGGCCGCTCGGACACTCGGCCAAGGTGCTGCTCCAGGCCGCCCTGCGGCAGGGCGACCGGGGCGCCGAGGTCAGCGCACGGCTCGTCCTGGGACGCCTGCTGACCGAGGTCGGCTCCGAACCCGCCGCCCTCGGCGAGCTGCTCCGCTCCCGCGACCTGTGCACCGCCCACGACCTGCCGGGCCCACTGCTCGCCCTGGCCCACGCCTCCCTCGCCGCCCTGTTCGTCCAGGTCGGCCGACCGGCCGACGCGGTCGACGGCTTCACGGCGGCGATCTCGGTCCGGGAGCGGCTCGGCGACCGGCGAGCGGTGGCGGGCGAACTGCTCAACCTGGCGGGCGCGTTCACCGAGCTCGGCCGGTTCGAAGCGGCGGTCCGGGTGGTCGACCAGTCCCTACTGATCTGCCACCAGCTCGCCGACCGCGAGCTCCAGTCGCTCGCCCTCGAATCGCTGGGCACCATCGCCCACGACCGCGGCGAGTTCGAGCAGGCCCTGCGCCACCACCGCGGCGCCCTCGACCTGCTGCGACCCGACGACCTGCGCCGGACGGGCCGCACCCTGCTGCGCCTCACCGAGTCGCTGCGCGCCCTCGGACGCGGCGCCGAGGCGGTGGAGACCGCCGACCGGGCGGTCGAGGTGCTGACCCTCGACGGCGACCGCCGGGGCCGCGGCCTGGCCCTGGCGGCGCTCGGCGACGCGCTCGCCGACCGCGCCGCCGACGACGACGAGGGCGCGGCCCGGGCGTGCCGGTCGGAGGCGTACGACATCCTGTCCGCCATCGCCTCCCCCGAGGCCGACCGGCTGTCCGCCCTGATCGGCCTCGGCCGCCCCGCCGACCGGCCCCGGCGGCAGTGGCCGTCCTGGCTGCCGGGGTAGCCCCGGCCGAGGCTGCCGGGTAGCCCCGGCCACCGCGGCCGCCAGGTGGCCTCAGCCACCGGGGCGGCTCAGGAGATCGCCCACACCTGGCCCTTGGCGTTCGAGCACGCCGACACCCCGGCCCAGTAGCCGACGCCGTAGGACGTCAGGCACTCCTTGCTCCAGTCGTTGACGATCAGGTACCCGCCCTCGACCGGCACCAGGTCCCAGATCTGGTTCTCGGCGGCCGGTGGATTCGTCCAGATCTGCACCTTCCGGGTGCCCTTGTCCAGGTCCAGCACCTTGGTGTAGCCGCTGGCGCCGTTGCGCAGGTAGTACTTCCCGCCGGCGATCTTCTCCAGCCGCCAGGTCTGGGCCAGCGTGCCGTTGGCGTAGTAGGTGTTGATCCCGTTGCCGTCCTCGTTCTTGGACTGGTAGTTGTCCAGCGCGGCGCCGTTGGCGGTGATCTGCGTGGCCGTGGTGGGCAGTTGCGGCGCCGGCGGCTGGGTGGGCCGGGGCGACTGGGTGGGCTGCGGCGTCGTGCTGGGTGTGGCCGGTTCGGAGGTGGCGGGCGGGTTGGGCGGGGTGGGTTCCCGGGTGGCGGGCGGGGGCTGGGTGGCCGGGTCGCGGACGGCGGGCGGGGCCGGGGCGGTGGGGACCGGCGCGGGCGGGGCGGGGTTCGGGCCGGCGGCGGGCACCGCTGGCGACGGACCGGGAACGGCCGGGGTCGGCCCGGTGACCGGCCCGGGTCCGGCGTCCGGAGCGGGGCTCCCGGCACCCGCCGACGGGCCGTCGGACGGCGCCGGAGCCGTCGCGGCACCGGTCTGCGGCGCGGCGAGCGGACGCTCCTCCGTCAGCGCCGAGATCGGCATGCCCGGCACGCCCGGCACGCCCGGGTCGGCGACCCCGGCGGCCGAGGCTCCGGCCGGAGCGGCCTCCCGGTCGGGCCGGATCACCGTCGCCCCGGCGGCCCCGCCCATGCAGAGCAGCACCAGCGCCGTCACCCCGACCAGCGCGCGCGGGCCGGGCCGGGTCCGCGCCGTACGAGCGGCGGCGACCGGTCTCGACCGGGGCCGCTCCGGGGCCGCCGGCACCTCCTCCCCGACCGCCGCGAGGGCCTCCCGCACCGCCGTGGCCATGGCCGCCGCGTCGGACCAGCGTTCGCCGGACTCCTTCGCCATCGCCCGCCCGACCAGCGCCCGCACCGGCGCGGGCACCTCCTCGGGCAGCGGCGGCACGGGCTCCGTCAGGTGCTTGAGGATCACCTCCAGGGCGGTCTCCCCGTCGAAGGGAAGCTGCCCGGCCAGGCACTCGTGGAGGACGACGCCGAGCGCGTAGAGGTCGGCGGAGGCGGTGACCGTCCCGGTGGACGCCTGCTCCGGCGCCTGGTACGCGGCGGTGCCGAGCACCACCCCGGGGACCGTCAGCCGGGCGTCGCAGCCCGGCCGGGCGATGCCGAAGTCGGCGATCACCGTCCGGTCGCCACGGACCATCAGGTTGGCCGGCTTGATGTCCCGGTGGACCACCCCGGACTCGTGCGCGACCTCCAGGGCCTCCAGCACCTGGAGCGCCAGCTGGAGCGCCTCCGCGACCGGCAGCGCACCGCGGCGCTCCAGCACGGCGCTCAGCGGCTCACCGTCGATCAGCTCCATGACCAGGTACCCGACCGAGCGCTGCCCGTCGATGGTGTCGTGCCCGTAGTCGTACACCCCGACGATGCCCGGGTGCCGCAGCTGCGCCATGACGCGGGCCTCGGCGTGGAAGCGCTCGGCGAAGCCCGGCTCCTCCAGCAGGGCCGCCTTCACCAGCTTGACCGCCACCCGGCGGCCCAGGACCTCGTCCTCGGCGAGCCACACGTCGCCCATCGAGCCGCCGCCCAACCAGTCGACCAACCGGTAGCGGTCGGCGAGGACGGTGTCACGCATGGTTCTCCTCGAATCGAGCCCGATGACCGGAGCGGATCCGGGGACCGCCCGGCTCCACGGGCGTGCCCGGCTCCGTGGCGCCCCCGAAGATCGTGACTCCGACAAATAACTACTGACTTGCCATCCTATGAACGACGCTTGGCCTGGACCATTCCGCCCCCACGCTCTCCCCCACCCGCCGATCCACCCGCGACCGCCCACGTCAACGCCCGTGTCGAAGCGCTCATCGAGGCGCTCCACGCCCCCGCCGCGCGAGGACGAGGGCCCGGCGCTATCGCCAGCGGATCCGCAGCTCCTTCAACCCGTTCTGGAAGTTGGAGACCAGCCGCCTCGGCGGCGGGCCCGGGGCGAGCTCCAGGCCGGGCAGCTCGGCGGTGATCCGGCGGAGCATCACCGACAGCTGGATCCGGGCGAGCTGGGCACCGACGCAGAAGTGCGGGCCGTAGCCGAAGCTCACGTGGTCGTTCGGGGTGCGGGCGATGTCGAAGCGGTCCGGTTCGGGGAAGACGGTCTCGTCGCGGTTGGCGGAGGCGTGGTAGACCACCACCTTGTCCCCGCGCCGGATCGCCTGCCCGGCCAAAACCACGTCCCGGGTGGCGGTGCGCCGGAACTCCAGGACCGGCGGCCAGAACCGCAGCAGTTCCTCCACGGCCGAAGCCGTCAGTTCGGGCCGCCGGCACAGCTCGCGGTACTGGTCGGGGTGGCCGAGCAGCGTGTACAGCCCGCCGGGCAGGCCGTTGCGGAGCGTCTCGTTGCCAGCGACTCCGAATAGAAAGAACATTGTCTCGAACTCGGCAACACTCAGTCCTGCCTCCCGCATGCGGGCGACCATGGTGCCCGGCGACGGCTGTTCGGCGAGCGCGTGGGCATACGCGAACATGTCGGTGAGAGCCGCCCGCGAGCGCGGGTTAACCAGCCGTCCGTCCGGCGCGGTGCCGACGACGGGGCGGTGAGCGAGCGCGGCGCGTCCCGCGTCGGTGAGCCGGGACGGATCGGCGGTACTGGACTGGGCGTAATCGGGGTCCTGGTAGCCGATCACGCGGTTCGACCAGTCGACCAGCAGTTGCCGGTCCTGCTCCGGTACGCCCAGGATGCGTGCGAGCGTCCACACGGGCAGATCGGCGACGATGGGCACGAAGTCCACCTCACCCAAGGGGTGGATCGCGGCGATGAGTTCTGCTGCGCGACGCTCGATGTCGGTGGTCAGGTCGTGCAGCGCACGCGGGGTGAAGGCGGCGGCGACGGCACGGCGCAGCCGGGAGTGGTCCGGCGGGTCCTGGTTGAGCATCATGGTGCGGGCGAAGTCGAGGTCAGCCGCCGAGTCGGGGTCGCGGATCTGGGTCGCACCGAGGTTCGAGGAGAAGTCCTCCGGGCTGCGCAGCACGTGCTTCACGTCGGTGTGTCGCAGCACCGCCCAGTACCCAGGCCCGGCCGGCCACTCCCGCACCGCCGGCTCCTCCACCCAGCAGACCGGTGCCTCGGCCCGCAGCTCACGGAACAGGTCGTACGGCACACCGTCGGCATACGTCTCGGGGAAGAAGATCTGGTTCACGTGCGCCTGATCGATGCTCATAACGACCGACCGTACGCCGCCCCCCGGCGGCCCACCAGCACCTGGTTGAACGAGCTCCGGCTATGTCCGGAGAAGGCTCAAGGGCGCGGTAACTGCCCTATGCAGTAGGATAGTTGGTGATCATGTTCCGGTGTCCACTTGACTACGGCCGGACTCGAGGACGTTGACGAAGATATGGGTGATCCTTCTCAAAGAACCCCTGTGACCCTTCCGGGCGCGACCCCGATCCGCCTCACCGAAAGACGACTCGACGTCATCCCAATCCGGCATCGCGGCCTGCCGGAACCGGTCCGGCAGGAATCCCGGGAGCGGAGCACCGGTTTCGTCCGGCATGGCTCGCCACCCGTCCGTGGACGCCCGTTCCCGTCGATGCCCTTCCCGCGGACGAGGCCGGCAGGTAGTTCTCGACCGGGTTGTCGAGGGCGATCCTGCCCTCGCCGACCAGTTGCAGCACGACCACCGCGGTGAACGTCTTGGTGACGCTGCCGATCCGCACCTGGCCGTCCCGGGGTACCTTCGCGCCGGTGACCCGGTCCCCGGCCCCCGCGGTGTAGGTACGGGTGCGACCGGCCGCGTCACGGACGGCGGCCAGCGCGCCGGGCACGCG